>CALFNR010000001.1:0-2435 GCA_937903005.1 uncultured Lachnoclostridium sp.
TACAAGTACATGGACGACAAGAACGTCATCAAGCTGCCCGACGGCACAGGCTCAACAACGATTACTCCAACAACGCCTGGAGGAAGTGGAAGCGGCGGTACAGGCTCAGATGGCAATTTGGATGGATAAAGCCCACCCAAATCCTAACACTTAATAATTCAAATCTCTAACAGCGTTTCTTGCTAACGTTCCGTTTGGAACAAAGCAAGGAACGCTGTTTTTGCTATTATCGTGGCTTTACAGGACTAATTTTTCTGTTATTTCGCAACAATTGGATGATAAAGTATCGTTTCTCCCTGATTTTTAGTAACTTTGTAGCGCATTCGCATCAGATGCGTGTTGCAAAACATACATAAGGCGTCATCAACGCTTTGCTCATTGAACTTTCTGAACGTAGGAAATTCAAATTGGTTGTCAATGGCATTGCAGAGAAGATGTCACGGGTAGGTTGTATAATCAACCCTCGTAGTGTGCCAAGGAGGACTAACCTCAACGGCACACTTTTAGGGGTTATATATAACTTTCAGCGTGAGATTCTATCTGTTCGTCATCAACCAATGGCTTCCTACGGCCAAGAAAGAGTGACGAGCAAGTGTAGAGTCTCACGTCTTTATATTTAAGAAACAACGATTGTACAATTTAAAAAGCAGTTTTATGAAAAAGATTTTGATAGCAGCTTTTATGGCTATTTGTATGAGTATGAGCGCTAATGCACAAGTTCAATTCTCGAAATTTAAGTTCTATGTTGCCGATATTATGGACTTTAGTCATCTACAATTAGAAACAAAGTTCAAGGTAACAAGTGAGAAGAATTTGAAATATGTGCATGTGTATTTCACACCAGTAAATAGTGTTGGAGATGCCATTGTTGATCAAATACGAGGTGGAGTTAATGCAAATGTAAAGCACACGAAATATCATCATATATATGCAACTGGACCTTTTGAGTCAAAGAAAAGTTACACCAAACACTTTGATCCATATTATATCGGAGGTAAAAAACCAACGCCATTCCCATACAAGGTCGTAGTTGACTATATGGGTGGTGGAAGCGATACTATACAGATTACGAAAGATAATATCAAAACATATTTTCCATCTCTTAAATGGATTGATGTTGACTATAAGAGCGGTTTCCAACCCGATAATTAAGACACCATCTCCTATATTCTGTAAAACACTATCGGGAACTATAGAAGATAAAATCTCAAATTCAAATTCGAGAAGATAAAGAAACTACCATGTATTTAACTTATATAGATTATACAAAAAATATCCAATGACTGAATACGAAAAGAAAACAATTTTTATCTTAGCAATTGTAGCTATCTGTATGGGGAGTCTCTTTTCTTCATGCCAGGCAACAAGTTCACATAATCCATCGCAAAATGAGATTGATTCAACGGAAACTTCTGTAGAAGAAGTTGATAGTGAAGCCATCATCGTTAAGCAAAAACGAATAGAGGCTGAGAAAGTGGCTGAGGCGGAAATAAAACAGAAGAAGAAATGGGAATTAGAAAGATTGGCTAAGAATTTTCAACAGAAAAAAGATGAATTTAGCAATAAAACTTGGATACTTCCTAAAGACAAACCCAAATATCGGAACAGAAATGCGACTTATTGCTATTTCATGAAACAAAGCAATGAGGTTAGTAATTTTAGATTCGTCTTTCAGTATGTTAATAGTGACTGGTTGTTTATCAAAGACTTAATATTCAATATAGATGGTAAGGTGTTTGAGTATAGAAGATTAGATTTCAATACAGACTGTAGAGGAGATCAAATCTGGGAATGGTGTGATTTGCAATTAAGCGACACAGACCTTATACGAGCACTTGAAAACGCTAAGAGTATTAAGATCAAAATGAACGGAGATAAGTACTATGATACCCGAACTCTAAAATCTGCAACTATTACATCTATCCAAAATACCATTAAGTATTATAAAGCTCTTGGAGGCAGATTTTATTAGCAACTAGTAATTGAAATTTATAACATTTCTAAGGTAATAATTATGAAACAAAAGAAAAAGTTTTTATATGTGATATTGCCAATCGTGATTTTATGTATTTTCGTCTTTGGTTATAAGTATTACTATTGTGATATGGTTACAGAATATCTTCAAGTAACCTATTATCCTCGCATGGTAAAACTTTACAGTATAAATTGGAAATATGATAGAGAATATTACGACCCAGAAGTAAAAGTGTCAATTAAGGATTATGAAAATGATAGCATTGCATTCTCTACAGAATATAGTAAGGCTAAAGAGTATTTTGATTCATTAAAAGAATTTAGTGAGGATGATTTTTTGAAGTTTGTGAACGATGACATGAATCCAAATTCCAAGCATTATGGTGAAGCAATGTTTTATAATAAAGAAATACAGAAGGAGATATATCTTACTCAAGTTTCGGATTTAGAATGAACTGGTA
>CALFNR010000002.1:0-12494 GCA_937903005.1 uncultured Lachnoclostridium sp.
TCAAAATTTGCAAAGATGTCAAAAGACAAAACAGCTATTATTGTTACCCATAGAATTGGTTCTGCAAAAATAGCAGATACCATTATTGTGATGAAAGATGGTGAAATAGCGGAAACCGGAAGTCATGAGCAACTTTTGTCACGTGGCGGATTGTATGCTGACATGTATCATGCACAGGCACTTTGGTATGATTGAATATAGCTAATCGACTGATCTACAGTGCATACGAAAAGGGGGAAAGCAAAGCTTGGTTGTTGATGTTACTGGAAAGGTAGTTGTTATAACTGGTTCGTCACGGGGAATAGGAAGAGAATTAGCGAAAGCATATGCAAAAGAGAAGGCGAAGGTGGTTATCAATTATCATAAGAGTGAAAAACAGGCAAAAGAGTTATATCAGGAGATTTTAGAATATAACAAGGATTGTCTGCTAATAAGAGCTGATGTAACAAATCCGACAGATGTCCAGCAAATGTATCAAGTGATAGTGAAGTATTTTCAGCGTGTGGATGTACTCATTAACAATGCGGGTATTTGCGATGATAATAAAATTCAAAACATGTCATTTGAACAATGGAAAAGCGTAATTGACGTAAATTTAACCGGTGTATTTCTTTGCTGCAAACAGTTCTCCAAGATAATGATGGAACAGCAGTCAGGTAAAATCATTAATATAGCATCAGTGAAGGGACAGGAAGGTTCAGCAGAGCAGGTCAATTATTCCAGTTCAAAGGCTGGAATTATCTCATTGACTAAATCCCTTGCAAGGGAGCTAGGGGAATATAATATTGCGGTGAATGCAGTTTGCCCAGGATTTGTAGTTACAGATCTAAACCGTAATATTACATATAAGAAAGAGATAGCCGAAAAAAGAAGCTTGATTAAAAGTACTAACGCAATACAGGATTTTGTTAATTTCACAATTTATCTATCATCTGACCAGATGTTAGGTGGAAGTGGAAGAGTATTTAACTTAGACTCAAGAATTTGAGTTACAATAAAACAAAAATTTAGTAAGCTATCAAATTAGATGGCAGAAGGGAAGTATATGGTAAAAATAACACTACTAGCAATGACATTTGATGGGATAGAAAATATGGAAGTAGGAGGATATCAATCCTATTTGTCGGAAAATGGATATCAAGTAGAAAGTATCTACTTGAATGGTAACGAGGATGTTAACCAACATTTTTCACAGATTGATTTGAGTAGTAAGATTTACAGTATGTCTATCTATTCAGAATCTTCCGTATACCCAGAGAGTCTATTATCATTTGCCAAATTAGCAAAAAAAATAAAAGAGAATGCTCCTGATAGTATTATTGTATTAGCAGGAAAATACTCCTCAATCTATTTTAAGGAAATATTAAAAGATGAGCGTTTCGTTGCCGTGGATTATGTAATTCTTGGAGACGGGGAATATAGTTTACGGGGTTTAGTCGATTGCGTAGAAGCACAAGATGACGTTGCAGAAATGGTAAAAGAGCATAAGAATATAGCAGCAAGAGATAGTCTAGAAGGAAAAGAGTTTTTCAATATTGATGTAAATGATTTACCTCTTCCAGATCGTTCTTTTCTATTGAATTCCAACAGATTCTTGGAAAATTATTATGCTTTCATCTACAATAGCCATGGCTGTTATATGAAGTGTGCATTTTGTACAAGGGGGCAATTCTATAAAAAATGGACAGGCCGTACTGCACAAAGCATATTTGATGAAATCAAAACAATTACAACGACATCATCAATTAAGTGCTTCTGGTTCACGGGGGGAAGTTTTGAGGATCCAGGCGGAAAGAAAGGAATCGACTTCATTACTGAGTTCTGTAATTTAATCTTGGCGGATAACTTGAAAGTTACTATGCGCTGCTACTTACGAAGCAATTTCATAGTAAATGTTGATGTTGAACTTTTGAAATTAATGAAGAAGGCTGGTTTTGATGTAGTTCTTATCGGAGTAGAAGCAGCAAATGAGTTTGATTTAAAACTTTATAATAAGGCTACTACTATTGAAAATAATAGAATTGCATTAAAGAAATTAAAAGAAGCAGGCATTTACTCAGACCATTATGGATTTATTATGGTAAATCCTTATTCTACAGAAGAAAGGCTTCGAGACAACTTTCTATTTCTTGAGGAACATCAGCCACATGATTTGGACAATTATGTTCATCATGTTGTTGCAGATCCTGGGACAGCCATAAGAAAAAGATTAGAGGAGGATGGATTGCTTATTCCGGAAGATGATTTCTTGAAGCAAGGGCTTTCCTATCGATTTGTAGAGCCATTTACTGCTGATGTATCGAAATTTTTGCGAAAGCATTTTCTGATATTTGATACAGAAACGGCTGGAATACCAACATTTATCCACCATTTTCTTCCGTTCATTTCTGAGGCAGCAGAATATGAAGAACGGTTAGGAGCAATTATGAAGAAACGTTCCAGGATGTATAGCGATTACTTTAGAGGATTATACATACAACAAGATATTGGTTTGTGTGAACGAAAGTATGATGAATTTATGGGAGACTTTAAAAATTATCAGAAGGAACTTTCGATCCTGCAAAATAAAATGATTAGGGATTTGATTAAAAATAATATTATGTAACTTGGATTAATAAACGATTTTAAGTTTTAAGGAGGATTTAACATGAAAGTATCAGCGGATGAATTATACGAAGTGATAGAAAGTATTTTAGAACTGGATGAAGAAAAAAGAGGAACTATTAAAGAGGATGATTGCTTAAGACAGTTTGGCTTAACATCTATCAAAAGTATCAAAATGCTCATTATGCTAGAACAAAAATATGAAATTTCGTTCAGAGATGAAGACCTATTGTTGGAGAAGAGCGATAGTATTTCAAAACTTAAAACATTATTAGAAAACTATTAGTGGTATGCAGATATAAGAAATTGTATCTGAGGATAGTTATGAGGTGATTTGTATGAATCAAGATACATTATTAGTAATCCTGAGAAGATTCTTTGCTTTCGACGGAGAGAAGCAGTTACATGAATTTCCTCAAAATGATGAAGTATTAGAACTTGCATTTCAGCATAATATTGGCTTAGTTGTTGGAGATATGATGAAACTGGATAGAAAACAGCGACTTGTAAACAGGATATTAAGACAGAAAAATTCCCAGAGATTTTATGAGAATTTACGCAATTTTAGTCCAGTTGCCACTGAATTAGACAGTGCTCAGATTCCTTACTGCATCACAAAAGGAATTTACGCAGCGAAAACAGCCTATGTTGATGAAAGTTATCGCAAATCAGATGACTTGGATGTGGTGATTAATCGGGAAGACTATGCAGAAGTTAAGAAAATACTTCTAGAGAATGGCTATATACAAGGAATCTATGATGAGAAAGAAAAAAAGATTAAGCCTTTTACCAGACAGCAGGAAATATTTTATCTATCCTATACACAGCAATCAGCACCTTTTGTGAAAAAAATTGAAAATGATTTATTACCAGTTATTAATCTGGATTTGAATTTTCATATCTTTTGGAATAATAGTTCATCAATGGATATAAGAGAAATGATTGGTAAGTCACAGGTGCTTGATTATAAAGGGTTTCAGGTAAAAACATTTCAAGATGAATACATGCTACTACATATGTGTTTACATGCTTACTATGACATGAATTCAATCTATGTCCTGTATAAGACGTATTCCTATAGTCTTAAATATTTTGCGGACATCTATGGGTTTATTAAGAGAGCGAATATCAATTGGGAGTCTTTCCGAACGATATGCGAAACATATCAGGTTGAAAACTACATCATGTATATCATTTACTATACATCGGTTATTTTCGAAGATAAAGGTATATTGGAAAATACGAGTATGAAAGTACCAGATGAAAGGTTCTTGAACCAGTTTGGATTGGATAAAGAGGGAACTTATCACTGGGAAGAAGAGTTTATGCAGAGACTGTTTTGTGAGGATCGAAAAAGTTTGCTATTTCAATATATTAGTGATGACAATAAGGAAAAGATTGAACAAGGAATTAAGCTAGAGGGAATGTAGAACTTTTGTATGGAGATAAATCATGAGATTTGAACGTATTGAACATATAGATGCTTACAATTGTATTAACGCTTGTATTTCAACGTTAGCTCATCATTATGGAAAAGAGTACTTTATGATAGCGGGTGGAAATTGGGGGTTAGTACTGGATAGTGAAAGCAAAGGTAAGCGTCTTGGAGAACGAATAGATATCATCAATGATTTTGATGGTACCTGCAGAACAAAAAAGTTTCACGGGTTTTCGTGGAATATGGAGAATGTTGATGAAAAGGATAGGAATGATGTCACAGGAGAGTTTAAAGGCTACAAGTTCCCAATGCTGGTAAGAGTAGATTTATTTGAGCTAGAGCGAATAGGTTTCTATCAAAAATTTCACATTCCGCACAATCTGATTGTTTACAGTTATAATGCCGATGACAAGTGCTATAGCTGTCTAGATCCTTTTTTTGAGTACGAAGAGTTTACTCTAAATAAAGATACATTATTACAAGCTATGAGTACCTGCGGTACATTAGAATTGTTTCCTGAACCAAAAGAAATAGAATTACAAGATTATATGGAAGCAATTAAAGAAGATATGGATATGGTTGGGAAAGATAATCTGAATTATATTAATATTTTAAGACTAGCGGAAGAATTGGAAGAGAATTTCGACATTGGTTTGGAATTTGAAGGATTTCAAAATCAACTGCATGCTGTTCCGATTATGGATAAAATTAGGAAGGTAGCGCAGGCGAGAGATGCTTATTGTTGCATGCTGGATGGAATCTATCGTTTATATCAAATAGAGGCGGTTAAAAATGCAGCGACTCAATTGAAACAAAGCGTGAATATGTGGCTTATGCTGAAGGCAAAGTTACTAAAAATGTATCTCACGAAACCTTCGGAAACGGATAAGAAAGCAATGATTCAGATGCTGAAACAGATAGCAGAGTTGGAGAAAGGTGTAGTTGCACTTTTACAAAATATTTTATAAGGAGATTAGAGGAAATGGAAGAAAAGATAGTTCGTGTTATAAAAGAAAATATAAGCAGACCAGTGAGCCTTGACAAGGAGTCATCCCTTGCAGCAAATGGAATTGATTCCATTGAGTTTATTACAATTGTAATTGCGCTGGAAGAAGAATTTGACATCAAATTCGGAGATATGCAATTAGTTTACAGTAATTATAAGACTTTAGGACAGCTGTTATCTACCGTGCAGCAGGTTATAGAAGAAAAGAACAATTAAAGGAGCGAGAAGCCGGTATGGATTATCAAGATAGTAAATTAGCAGAATTACTTGTAAGAGGCGTAGAACAAATAAAAGAAATAAATCCGGATTTTATGAAGGTATTAGATAATGAACTGATAAGGCAAAAGGAAGTGTTAATGATGGTAGCATCCTGTAGCCTTGTTTCACCTGCGGTTTTGGCTTGTATGGGAATGCCAACCGTTAATATAACAGCAGAAGGATATCCTCATGACAGATATCATGCAGGATGTGTAGAGATTGACAAAATTGAACAGCTAGCGATAGATAATGCAAAACGTATCTTCCATGCTCAGTATGCCAATGTGCAACCACACTCCGCTACAACTGCAAATGAAATTGTTACTTATAGTCTGTTAAAACCAGGTGATACACTTATGGGAATGAACTTGAATTCAGGTGGACATTTATCACATGGCGCAAGTGCTTCTTATTCTGGGACATGTTTTAACGTGGTTCGATATGGCTTAGATGAAAACTACAATATCAATTATGAAGAAGTAGAAGAATTAGCGTTGAAACATCGACCTAAAATGATTATATGTGGAACTACTGCATATAGCAGAAAAATTGATTTTAAGCGTTTCAGAGAGATTGCGGATAAAGTGGGAGCATACCTGTTGGCAGATATTTCACATATATCTGGATTAGTGGTCGCAGGCTTGCATGAATCACCTATTGACTATGCACATATCACAACAACATGTACACATAAACAGTTATTCGGACCTAGGGGAGGACTTATTTTATCAGGAAAAGATGCGAAAGAAAAGCTAAAAGGCGAGGATATTACGCTGGAGCGCAAACTACAGAAAGGTGTATTTCCCTTTTTCCAAGGAGCACCGATTATGAATCAGATAGGTGCTAAGGCGATTACATTTGAACAAGCTGGTACAGAGGAATTTAAACAGATAATGCAGCGTATTGTTGATAATTCACATACATTATCAGAGTGCTTAGTGAAAAAAGGATACAATATTATCTCAGGTGGCAGCGACAACCATATCGTTCTTGTAGATCTGTCGAATAAAGGCATTACAGGTGATGTTGCGGAAAGGGTATTAGAGCAGTGTGGTGTTATTGTGAACCGTAATAGTGTTCCTAACACTAGCAAAGCGAATGGAGCAAAACACCCAGCTGGAATCCGAATTGGAACCAATAGCATATCACAAAGATTAATGACAGAAAGTGCAATGATTAGGTGTGCAGACTTAATTGACGAAGTATTGACACATGTCCATGGGGACTCTGTAGAAACATGTAGTGTAGATGAGGCAGTTAAGGCTGACGTACTAAAAAAAGTAAAGGAATTATGTAAGGAGTTTCCTATACCACAGTACGAGGACAAATTTTGATGCTAGGAGAGTGAATGAACATGAGTGAGTATAAGGATTTTTCGTTGGAGAGCTTTCTACAAGAATTTGATACTCGTTGTGAGGGAAGGTTTGAGATATACAAAAAGGATATATCCAATGAAAAAGAAAGCAGATTTATATCCTTTCAGATGACGATTAACCTAGAGAAAAAAGTGACCGACAGCCGAATAGAACGTTATACCCTATTCTATAGTGCATACTTAAGTCTTTTACTAAAATATACACAGAATGAGATATTAACTGGAATCAGTTTTATGATCGATACGGATGAGCATTTCATTGACATGACTACTGTTCCAGAGTTTGATAAGCATTTATCTATTCAGGACATACAGGCCGTATGTAAAAATGAATTAAAAAAACATTCGATATCAGAGAAAATGCTGATGGAGATTAAGAGTAAGATCGTAGATCTGGGGAATTGCATATTCATTTATTCAAATAGTGAGAGTTCTTTTATACAGGATAGAATACATACTGATATATGCTTAGAACTGGTCGATGATGGGGAGAAATTATGCCAGACTATTATTTTTAATGAGGCAGTATTCACACAGGAGTTTATTAGCCGGTTTGCCCAGCATTATGAGAATATACTGAAGTGTGCAATTGAGAATCCAGAACTTCCAATCTGTGAAATCGACTATTTAAGTAAGGAGGAGCTGGAGCTATTAACAGGTACCTGGAATCGTACAGAGCAGGAGTTTCCGTCCGATTCTTGTCTGCATCAGCTTTTTGAGTGTAAGGTAGAGGAAGATCCCCAAGCAGTTGCCGTGTATTACGAAGGAATGACCATGACAAGATTAACGCTTAACCAGCGTGCAAATCAGTTGGCCCATTATCTTCGTATGAATGGAGCTAAGACTGGTGATGTTATTGCACTATATACAAATAAGTCGATTGGCTTTGTCATTGGAATTATGGGAATTTTAAAGGCGGGATGTGCATATCTTCCAATTGATTCCTCCTATCCTAGTGCCAGAGTTGAATATATAGTGAAGAATTCCCAGGTTTCTACTGTGGTTATGACAATGGAAAAAGTTGAGAAAGAAGAAATATTTGAAGGACTTAATGTGATTAGACTTACAAAAGAGGGTAATGAACTGAAAGAGTATTCAGAAGAGAATCTGAACTTAGCAATTGACTCTAAGAATCCATGCTATGTGATTTACACGTCTGGTTCAACAGGACAGCCAAAAGGAGTACTTTTAAATCATCAAGGACGGGTAAATAACTTCCATGATTTTAACACTCGTTTTTCGATTGGAGACAAAGATAAAGTACTTGCTATTTCATCAGTGAGTTTTGATATGAGTGCCTATGACATTTTAGGAAGCATGATGGCAGGAAGTAGTATTGTGTTGCCAGATCCACTATTGGAGAAACAGCCATTCCACTGGCTAGAGCTCATAAAAAAATACCAAGTTACCATATGGCATTCTGTTCCAGTCCTCTTGGACGTTTTACTGAAATGCAGCCAGCATAGGAATACGAACAACATAGAAACGATTCGTGTTGTTCTTCTAGGAGGGGATTGGATACCAGTATCGTTGCCTGATAGATTTAGAAAGTTAAATGATAAAGCCGTTATCATTAGTCTTGGTGGGGCTACAGAAGTATCAATGGATTCGACGATTTACTATATTAACGAAGTTGATGCTAACTGGAAAAGCATTCCGTATGGAAAACCAATGGCTAATCAGAAGGCATATATATTAGATCGTTTTAGAGAATTATTGCCAATTGGTATCCCCGGAGAACTATATCTGGGGGGAGTTGGAGTAGGCGAGGGATATTACCTTAATCCTCAGGCTACTCAGGAACGTTTTTTTGATAATCCATGGATGACCGAAGAGGAGCAACGTATCTATAAGACAGGGGACTTAGCGTACTTAAGGGATGATGGAGAACTAATATTGTTAGGTCGAATGGATTTCCAAGTAAAAATAAACGGAAGCAGAATCGAACTTGGAGAGATAGAACATTGTCTAGTTGGTTACCAATCCGTTAAGAGGGTTGTTGCACTTGTTCCGAAAAGGCTTAAGAAGATTGTTGTCTATGTGGAATGTGATCCTAATCAGGATATGCCAACAGAAAATGAGTTAGTAGAATATTTAAAAGAACGTTTGCCTGAAAATTATATTCCAACCTATTATGTATTATCAAATGAAATGCCAGTAACGCCGAACGGAAAGATTGATAGAAAAAGGATTACTCAATTAGTGGATGAGTATTTACATAATATGATTTGAGAAAAGGGGAATCAAGATGGTTCGTGATTTTTTAGAAAGACTTAAACATTCTGATAAAACAGCAGTCGTGTGTGGTGAGCATGAACTTAGTTATAGGCGATGGAATCATTTATCATCTAAGCTGTGTGATGAGTCATTGAAAAACGTAAAGGGAAAGCTGGTAGGAATCTTTTTGCCAAATGGAATTGCATATGTGGTAAGCTATTTTGCTTGCCTTTATGCAAACAAAGTAATTGTACCGTTTCATACAGGAAGCACAATGAATGAACTGCTATATACGATTAATCTTTGTAGCCTCTCGACGCTTGTGATACAGGAAGAAAGTCTAAAAGAAGTGGAAGTACTCATTCAGGAAAATAGGATTCCTATGACAATTGTGGTTGTGAACCATGACGGAACAGTTTGCAGAGTGGTAGAATATTTCCAAGCACTATTCCATGATGAACAATATGGGGATGAACTGCAGGATGTTGTAGTGATGCTCCATACATCGGGAACAACCTCTAAACCAAAACGGGTGATGCTGACCAATGAGGGATTGCAAAATAATATCAAGGCACATTCTGAATCTCTTAATTTTACTGAGAATGAGGTCTGCTTAATACAGTTGCCTATGGTATTTGGTTATTGTAATACTGCTCAATTTCTAACTCATGTATATTTAGGAGCACGTATTGTTATTAATCCATATCCATTTATGGCTGCTGATTTTTTTAAGTTGGTTGATAGATGGAAAATTACTAATTTTACGGTCGTTCCATCGATTCTAATCGCATTAGCTCGTTGCAAGAAGTTATCTTTTGATATCTCATCTTTAAGAGTCATTTGTTTCGGAGGAAGCGCGATACCTGAAAATTACTTGAGAGAGATGATCGAAAAGTATCCTACGATATCCTATGTTCAAACATATGGTTTGACAGAGGCAGGACCTAGAGTTACTACATTGCCACCTGAATATTGTAAAGAAAAGATAGGATCGGTTGGCTGTGCAATACCTGGAGTTGAAATAAAGATTGTTGATGATTCCGGTATGTCATTACCTAATGGCGAAAAAGGCGAAGTGATAGTGAAGAGCAAAGGTATGATGAAGGGGTATTTTCGTTGCTACGAGGAGACACAGGCTATTATCCATAATGGATGGTTACATACAGGTGATTTGGGCTATATATCAGAAGACAACTACTTATATATAGTGGGGAGAAAGAAAAACATTATTATTACTGGAGGGCAAAATGTAAGTCCAGAAGAAGTAGAAGAAGTAATCTCTTCTTGTAATGATGTTAAGGACGTAAAAGTATATGGAATATCGGATGATTTATTAGGGGAAAAGGTGGCAGCTGATATCGTAGTAGTCCAGAAAACGGAAAGTGTTATCGAACAAGTTAAGCAGGAATGTCAGAACAAGCTGAGCAAATATAAAATCCCTAGTGAGTTTCAAATTGTTGATACTATCGCGCGAACCTATAACGGAAAAGTTAAACGAAACTAACTAAACAATAAGTTGTAATAATAGGCAATGTGATTACAAATGTGAGGAGATGAACTATATGGATCGAATGAAGAATAATTTATCGTTTTTGGGTGTGAATGAAGCGTATCTGTATCTTATTAACATGTTACAGAAAGCTCCAGAGTCAAAGCCACGTGGAATGAAAGTAAAGGAATGTTTGGGTGTAGCCTTCACTATCACAAATCCAAGAGATCGTGTTGTCAAAAATTCTTTACGGAAAATAAGTTCGTCTTTTGCGGTAGGTGAATTTCTATGGTATCTTAGAGGAAGCAATCAATTGGATATTATGAAATATTACAGTAGTATGTATCCAAAATTCTCTGATGACCAAGTAACCGTACATGGAGCTTATGGACCAAGAATCTTTGGGGGGAAAACAAGTCAGTGGGAGAGTATAAAGAAGAAATTGAATGAGGATTCCGATTCAAGACAGGCTGTTATTACGATCTACCAGCCAATGGATTTGTTTACCTCATCGCGTGATATTCCCTGTACATGTAACTTGCAGTATTTTATTCGTGATGGAAAACTTCATGCAATTACTTACATGCGTTCTAATGATATCTATCTTGGTATGCCTTATGATATCTTCAGTTTTACATTGTTTCAGGAAATGCTTGCTTTAGAAATGGGCGTTGAGCTTGGAAGCTATACACATATGGTAGGCAGTATGCATATCTATGAGAATAATTTTAGCATTTTTGAACAATTACAGAATGAGTTTTCGTGTGATAGCTATACAATGATGAGTATGCCAAAAGAGGCTATTGAGAAGGAACAAATAGAGTTATTGTTACAAGTGGAAAGTATTTTAAGGAATAATGGAGACATTTTAACGGAAAGCAAACTTCAATCCTATTGGGATCCGTTCGTTGAGGTACTTATTGAGAAAAAAAGGCGAATTTATCAATAATAGAGGAGTGAGAGATTGTGAGAAAAGAGCTAGTAATGTATGAACCATGTATTGATAGTTATCCGATATATGGCGACCTATTTTCCGTGTTAAAACTGACTGATGAGGCGAAATATTGGATATGTAATAATTTTATTCAATTAAGAAAAATTGAGCCAGTTGTTTTTTTTGAAGCATATAGAAGTGTGCTATATAATTGTCCTAATATTTCAGTAAGTAGAGTAAGCAGAAAAATATTAGGACACAAATACAATAAAAATCTTATTCAGCTTATTAAAGATATGATTGATATGAATTATTACATATTTTTATATGTGGATAGATTATATATTAAAAGTTATGGAATGGATCATAGTCATACACATGAGTTTTTTGTCTATGGTTATGATGAGGAACGAGAAGTGTTGCTTTGTGCTGATAATATAATAGGTGGGAAATATACTAGGTTCGAATGTTCAATGGAAGAAGTTGAAAAAGCTTACTGGGGGCTTCCAGAAGAAACTTATTTGACAGACATTCATTGCATTTCCACTGAGTTTGAATCGGATTGGTATGATACGATAAGGATAGATAACATTTATAAGTTATTCACAGAATACATGGATTCAGCGAATACAATAAATTTTGGGGAACGATTCAGGGTCAAAGATACGGGATTTAGTCTACAAGAAAAGGAGATAGAGAAATTAAAGGGCCAGGAAATAGAACATGTTGATTTGCGACCATTCTGTGTGTTTAAAGAACATAAGTATTTGATGATTTTCAGATTAGAAATGTTAAACAATTATCTAAAGACAGATGATTTTACTCAATTCATTACAGCTTATCAAACAATCAAGAATGAGTATCGCTTGATCATAAGCCTTGGTATAAAATTTAATCTGATACACGATAAGATTCTGCTACAACGTATAATTTTACATGGTGAATTAGCTATTATGTCAGAGAAGAATATATTAAATAGTTTAAAAATGACTTTAATGAATTATATAGATTAGTCTGCTCCAAAGGAGAACATCAATACTTGCGCAGATTAAACATTTGAAATGCTAAAAAACGTCAACGATTATTTATTTAACAAAATGGATAGTATATAATATTAAAATAACATATAGAACAGTAACAAGAGTTGGATTGAAATCATTTAATGGCAACCTG
>CALFNR010000003.1:0-7324 GCA_937903005.1 uncultured Lachnoclostridium sp.
TCCAGTGATAGAGCATGATTCAAAGAATCATACCCCAACACTTGACATAGAGCCCAAAAACAAACTACCTGATTTTATAAATTATCAGATAGTTTGTTTGCTTTCCATTATTTATGCGGTTTTCTCGAACTGACTATTATATAACTGCGCATAGAAACCATCCTGTTCCATTAGTTCTTCATGATTTCCCTGTTCAATTACATCGCCGTCTTTCATAACTAAAATCAGGTCTGCATCTTTAATGGTTGACAACCGATGTGCAATGACAAAACTGGTTCGACCTTTCATCAAGTTATCCATTGCTTTTTGAATTAGAATTTCTGTCCTCGTATCTACGGAACTAGTTGCCTCATCTAAAATCAGAATCTTATTATTTGCTAAAATTGCTCTTGCAATGGTTAATAACTGCTTCTGGCCTTGTGAAACATTGGAAGTTTCCTCATTTAATTCCATCTGGTAGCCGCCAGGCAGCGATTGAATAAAATGATCTGCATGGGCTGCTTTTGCTGCTGCAATTACTTCTTCATCTGTTGCATCCAGTTTACCATAACGAATATTCTCCATAATCGTTCCTTTGAACAGCCAAGTATCTTGAAGCACCATTCCAAAGAGCTGTCTTAACTCACTTCGGTTAAAGTCACGAATATCATGGCCATCTACTTTAATGGAACCTGAATTTACATCATAAAAACGCATTAACAGCTTGACCATTGTTGTCTTGCCTGCACCAGTTGGACCAACAATTGCGATTTTCTGGCCTTCTTTTATATCTGCGGTGAAGTTCTTAATAATAGTGGTATCTGCTTTATAGCCGAAGGAAACATTTTCAAATGTCACATTCCCTTCCAGATTTTCTACACTGACTGGATTCTCAACAGTCTGGTCTTCTTCCTCTTCCTCTAAGAATTCAAATACACGTTCTGCTGACGCTGCCATTGACTGAAGCATATTAGAAACCTGTGCCAGCTGGCCAATTGGCTGCGTAAAGTTCTTTACATACTGAATGAAAGACTGGATTCCGCCCACTGTCATTTTTCCTCGACCAGCTAAGATACCGCCGACGATAGCAACTGCCACATATCCAAGGTTTCCAATGAAACTGGTAATTGGCATCATCATACCAGAAAGGAACTGGGATTTCCAAGCCGCTTCGTACAACACTGCATTGGTTTCATCAAATTTGCGAATTACTTGTTCTTCATGGTTAAATACTCGAACTACATTCTGTCCGCCGTATACTTCCTCAACCTGACCATTGATATGTCCTAAATATTCCTGCTGAGCCTTAAAGTATTTCTGTGACTTTTTCACTGTAACTGCAATCAGAACTCCAGATAACGGAACTATCAGTACCGATATTAAAGTCAGTAATGGACTAAGTGTTAACATCACAACCAGAATACCTATTATTGTAATGATTGACGTGATTAACTGTGTCACACTCTGGTTAAAACTCTGACCTAATGTATCAATATCATTGGTCACACGAGATAAAATTTCTCCATTTGTCTTCGTGTCATAGTAATTCATTGGAATACGACTCATTTTTTCGGACAATTCTTTTCTTAATCGGTAACAGGTCTTCTGTGCAATGCCTGCCATGATAATACCCTGTACCCATGAAAAAATAGCACTTACTACATATAAAAGAATACAAATAAGTACAATTCTTCCAATTTTATCAAAATCAATTGCTCCTGTGCCTTGATATTTTGCACTCATTCCTTCTACTAGAACATCTGTTGCTTTTCCTAACACTTTTGGACCAACGATACTGAATATAGTACTTCCTATTGCAAAGAGCAAGACAATTAAAATTCCTGCCCAGTAACATCGCATATATTTCACTAATTTTGAAACAGATCCTTTAAAATCTTTTGCTTTTTCAACAGGCATTCCTCCACCATGTCCATGTCCCACAGGACCTTTACGTCGATTTTGCTTTGGAGCCATATTGTTTTCTGCCATATTTCTCACTCCTTCCTATTCATTTTCACCCGCACCATAACCAGCTAACTCACTAGCAGATAACTGAGAGGATGCAATTTCATAATATACATCACAATTCTTTAACAGTTCTTCATGGGTACCTTTACCTACAATCTCACCTTGGTCTAACACAATAATCTGTTCTGCATTCATAATAGTGCTGATTCTCTGTGCTACTACCAGTACTGTGCTTTGACCTGTTTCTTCATGCAACGCTTTACGAAGTGCAGCATCTGTCTTAAAGTCTAAGGCTGAGAAACTATCATCAAATACAAAGATTTCAGGGTTCTTAGCAATTGCTCTTGCAATAGAAAGTCTCTGTTTCTGACCACCAGACACATTGCTTCCCCCTTGTGCAATTGCACTTTGATACTGTTCTTCTTTTGCTTCTATAAAATCAGTCGACTGTGCAATACTTGCTGCTTTCTTCACAGTCTCTAAATCTGCATTTTCATTACCATACTTAATATTAGAATCAATGGTGCCTGAAAATAAAACTGCCTTTTGTGGAACAAATCCAAGTTTGTCACGCAAATCAGACTGTTTCATTTCTCGAACATCCACACCATCTACTAAAACAGTACCTTCTGTTACATCATAAAATCTAGGAATCAGACTAACCAATGTAGATTTACCACTTCCTGTACTTCCAATAAATGCTGTGGTTTCACCCGGTTTTGCAGTAAATGAAATATTTCTAAGAGTGTAACCATCAGCTTCTGGATACTTGAACGATACATTTTTAAATTCAACAATGCCTTTCTTTGTTATCATTGCCTGTTTCGGTTCTGCTGGATCCACAATAATTGGCTCTGTCTGCAACACTTCATCGATACGATTTGCTGCAACCCCTGCTCTTGGCAGGAATATGGATATCATGGTAATCATTAAGAAGGACATAACAATATGCATTGCATATGTGATGAACGCAATCATATCACCAACCTGAAGCGTTCCATTGTCTACACCTTTTGAACCAAACCAGATAATGGAAACACTTGTTAAGTTAATTAAAACCATCATTGTTGGCATCATGATTGTCATCACACGTGTTGTAAATAACATAGTTTTTGTTAAGTCTTTGTTCGATTTATCAAAGCGCTGCTCTTCATATCTTTCTGTACTGAATGCACGGATAACAGGCATACCTGTTAAAATTTCTCTCGCTACCAGGTTAAGCTTATCTATCAGTGTCTGCATAATTCTGAATTTTGGCATTACCACAACAAACAATGCCACTACAATCACACTAATTGCCACAACTGCAATTCCAATAATCCAAGACATAGATGCACTGGTCTGCAGCACTTTAATGATACCTCCGACTCCAAGAACCGGTGCATACAGCACCATCCTTAATAGCAATATTACTACCATCTGAATCTGCTGGATATCATTGGTACTTCTTGTGATTAAAGAAGCCGTTGAGAATTTATCAAACTCAGCATTTGTAAAAGATACTACCTTCTTAAATACACGTCCTCTCAGATCACGGCTTATTTTTGCTCCTGCCTTACATGACAGGTAGGAAACTAAAATCGTAACAAACATAGCAAGGAAAGAAAGTCCTAACATCTTTGCTCCCGCTATCAAAATGTATCTGTTCTGATAAGCTTCCATATCAATACCAATTGCTTTATACTCTGAGGATACAAACGCAGATGCCATCTTAGATAAAATTGATTCATCTAGCGAACCAATTTGTTTCTTTACTTCTTCCAGTGCTGCAATTCTGCCCTCCTCTGGTGCTTGTGCAAGTGCCGCAATATCCTTTCCTTCTTTTTGTAACGCCATCACGGTTATTGCAGCATTGATAAATGCTGATTCAACCTGCTCTGTTTCCTTCTTATCTCCATTCCACTCATACAAGCTTTCTGATAATACAAGTGGATACTTTTTCTTATAGGATTTCTGTCTGGCTTCCGATAAATTCTGATAGTCAATCTTTTTATAATTATCTTGAATCGTTTTCAAGTCATCTCCAAAGACAAAAGCCTCTATGGTTTTAAGCTGTGTTTCCCGAATACAATCTGGAACAACTGATTCAATACCGCCTGAGCTAATCCCTACATTGACTATGTTTGATGTATACTGAGGTAATGCTAATTCACATATCGCCTGAATAATCAATAATACGAATATAACCAATACAGCTTTCTTCTGCTGCATTATAAAATCAAGGATTTTCTTCATACCCGTCTTTTCCTTTCTTCAATTCTCTTATTTCTTCTTCCATAGCTTCTCTCATCCGTTGACAAAGACGCATAAACTCCATCATGTCCGCTTCTCCCATCCTTTTAAGTACATTGGTAAGAAACTGTTCTGCTTCCTTTTTATTTGTAAGAAGTACTTCATTTCCTTTTTCTGTAATCTCTATATAAGTTACCCTCTTATCCTGTTTGCTCTCACAACGTTTTACTAATTCTTTTTGTTCTAGCGATCTAATTTTCTTTGATACATCCGGTTTAGATGTTTCTAACTGTTCGCTAATCTCACTTACTTTTACACCTTCATCCATTCCTTTTTTCTTTTTTGACATTCCTAAATGCTGTATGGCTATCAATGTCATAAATTCAGCCTGAGCAAGTGAATGAGACTTTGCCTTGCTTGTTGTTCTCTTAAAAGCATGAATCAGTTTTATAAACTCATCGTATTGTTTCTCCATAGTCCCTCCTTTCCAATCAATTCATGACCCATGATTTGTTAACAAAGTCAACTTTTAACCTGGTTAACTATTAACCTAGTGAGCTACATTTTATACCTTTTCAAAAAAAAGTCAATAAAATTTTCATAAACTTTTTGTAACCTCTATAAATTATCTAAATTTTTCATGGATAATGATCCATGTTGAAATTGACACCATGGCAATTTAATGGTAACATCTTTATGCACCAAAATCCTAGCACTACATATTATAGTAGTACTTTACGGATTCATGCACAGAACCAGCCCAGGTTTTAAAGACACTCTCATTCTATAAAGTAAAGTGTCTGACAGAAATGTCTTTACCTTATTTTCAAGTATAGGGTAATAAAATTAGCGCCAGAACCTTTTGGGTCCTAGTAAGGTTGACGAGGAGGAAAGTGATCGAAAGTTCGGCGGATGCTTTCCCGCGTAACCGGACGTGTAATATGCTGTAAAAGCTTCGGGTAACCGGAAAACAAATACAGCATAACCGGTAAATCAATTGAATATAAAGGAGATCATTTTTATGTGTGGAATTATTGGATTTACTGGTACTTTAGATGCCAAAAATGTGTTAACAGAAGGGTTAAAGGAATTGGAATATCGTGGCTACGATAGTGCAGGAATTTCATTCTTCACTGATAATGGAGTTCATACTATCAAAGCAGTTGGAAAAGTATCCAATCTCTGTGAAAAGGTAAAAGCAGAATCAGACGAAACAACTACTTGTGGAATCGGTCATACCCGCTGGGCGACCCACGGTGGCGTATCTGATATTAACTGCCATCCTCATAAAGCCGGAAAAGTTACCTTAATTCACAATGGAATTATCGAAAACTATAAAGAATTACAAGAAGAACTTGCAAAACAGGGACAGTATCCTGTATCCCAGACAGATACTGAGATTGCTGCAATGGTAATTAATAGCTGCTACAACGGAAATCCTATCCAAGCAATCAAAGATGCAATCAAAAAATTAGAAGGTGCTTATGCATTTTGTATCATGTTCGACGATCATAAAGATGTAATCTATGCAATCCGTAACGGAAGCCCACTTGTTGCTGCTTCTTGTGAAGAAGGTTCTGTTATCGCATCTGACATGGTTGCATTAATCAAATATTCAAAAGATTATTTTGTATTGCCAGAACACCACATTGCAAGATTGACAAAGAATGAAATCGTTGTAACAGATATGGAACATCGTGCTGTGATGCCAAAGATGCTTCACGTGAACTGGGATGTTGCTGCTGCCAGAAAAGGCGGATATGATTATTTCATGTTAAAAGAAATTCATGAACAGCCAGATTCTCTACGCAACACAATCACTCCTCGTGTTATTAACGGATTACCTGATTTTACGGCGGATAACATTCCAGACAGTATGTTTGACGGTATCCAAAAAATTGTAATCACAGCTTGTGGTACTGCTATGCACGCTGGACTTATCGGTAAAACTATGATTGAAAAATTAACAAGAGTTCCTGTTAATGTTGAAATTGCATCTGAGTTCCGTTATGCGAACCCAATCATTGACGAACACACTTTAGTTATCACCATTTCCCAGTCTGGTGAAACAGCTGATACACTCGCAGCTCTTCGTCTTGCCCGCGAAAATGGTTCCAAAACATTATCTATCGTTAATGTAAAAGGTTCTTCTATCGCTAGAGAAAGCGACTATGTATTATATACACACGCTGGTCCCGAAATCGCAGTTGCCAGTACAAAAGCCTATACAGTACAGCTTTCTGCACTTTACCTGTTTGCATTCCGTTTTGCATTGGTTTCTGGTAAATTAAGCGAAGAAGATGCTCGTGCTTATATTGAAAAATTAGAACACACAATTTCTATTGTAGAAGAAGTATTAGGATTTGACACAGAGATTGAAACCATCTGTAAACGTCTTAAAACAGCAGAGGATTTATTCTTCATCGGTCGTGGACTTGATTATGGTTTATCTTGTGAAGGTTCTATTAAATTAAAAGAAATCAGTTACATTCACTCTGAAGCTTATGCTGCTGGTGAGTTAAAGCATGGTACAATTTCCTTGATTACAGATAACATTCCTGTTATCGCACTTGCTACTCAGGAAAAAGTATTACCTAAAATGATTTCTAATATTCGTGAAGTTCGTTCTAGAGGTGCTATGGTAATCTTAATTACCAACGCTAAAGTTCAGGTGGATGCTTCTTTATGTGACCACTTGATTCAGTTACCTGCTATTGCGGATGAATTTGCTCCATTTGCTGCTGCTGTTGTATTACAGTATATTGCGTATTATACAGCTGTTTCTAGAGGGTTGAATGTAGATCAGCCACGTAATTTAGCAAAATCCGTAACTGTAGAGTAAGGTGAGCCAAAATAACCTCCATATTGCGCTTAGTTGAACTTTTGCGGAAGGTCTTATATGACGTAAGGCTGTGAAGCAAAAGTTCAAATACCGCATATGGAGGTTATTTTGGTTCTTGTACATATTGTGGGCCGTATGGTTTAGTATGGGTCAATTGCTTCGATAAGAAATGTCCCATCTCTTGTTGGCTTACATTAATTTTAGCTTTCCTTATCATACAAAAAACCAGCTCACATCGGAGCTGGTTTTACGGCTCTATAATAAATGTTGGGGTATGTGAATGAACTCATTCACAACTCCGGC
>CALFNR010000004.1:0-9456 GCA_937903005.1 uncultured Lachnoclostridium sp.
AAACTAGACAAAATCAGATCAGACATAAAAATAGCCCTACATCCAGTGATAGAGCCTGATTCAAAGAATCATACCCCAACACTTGACATAGAGCCGAATATACCTATGTTGAGTAAAACAGAATAAGGACTGGAGACATTTTAATATGCCATCCAATCCTTTTCATCCTATTAACGAATATCTTAACATTTGGATCTTCCCTGTATACTTATCTTATATCTACATAATCCTAGTCGATTTCAAATGTATTATAGCCTCTTCCTTTTATATCTCAACAGTTCTTTGCGTAAAAGTTGCAACAGACTCAAAACAAGATTTCTATTCGCGGGATCCAAATGTACATGTTCCTACAACCAATAGACCTAATTTTAATCTTTATGCCTTAACTCTCTTACGTTTCCTTTAAAGTTGATTCTCCCATTTTTCAGCATAATTACGAAATCCATTTTATCAATGATTTCCCTTTTATGAGTGACAATTAAAACAATTTTTTCTTTTAGCTCATTTTTCAGCATATTTAAAATCTTTTCTTCTGTAAATACATCCGCATTCGATGTTGCCTCATCAAAAACAAGAATTGGTCGATTTAAAATCAATGCACGTGCCAATGCAATTTTTTGTTTCTGTCCTCCTGAAAGCATAGAGCCATTATCTCCAACAATATAATCTAATCCGTTTTCCTCTATAAATTCACCCATTCCACACTGAATCAAGATATCAATTATTTCCTCATCTGAATGCTGTTTAAATAAACAAATATTATTTCTAATAGTATCTTGAAACAAATACACTTGTTGGCTCACTACTCCAAATAACTCCCTATAAGCATTCAATGATAATTTTGATATATCTATATTGTTTATATATATCTTTCCTGAATCTGGCGTATAAAATCTTAATAATAAATTAATTATTGTTGATTTCCCAGAACCATTTTCTCCGATAATTGCAACTTTAGACTGTTTGCCAACCTCAAATGTTACTTTATCCGCCTGATTCTGTTCTTCACATTTTTTATCATATGAAAAAGTAACGTTCTGAAACGCTATTGTCTCAACACTGTCTATCTCAACTGATTCTTCATAATTTACCTCTTTCTCTTCTGCTTCTTCCATAAACTGATAAAATCTTTTAACTGATGGTATCGAAGTTGATACATCAACACCTATATTTAGAAAAAAGGTTATTGGACCTGTAACATATCCACTATATGTTATAAATGTAATGACACTGCCAAGTGTTAACGAATGATTCATAACCAATTTTCCACCGATCATATATATTAAAAACATTAAAAAGTACATTAAACTTTCGTCAATCACTTGATTATACTGGTTCAACATTTTCATACTTCTATTTGACTCAAGCATTTCTTTATAAAATTTATCAAATTCTAACTTTTTATAATGAATTAATTGAAATAACTTAACTTCTCTTATGCCGTTTACACAATCTCCAAACCATCCTGCGAATCTACTTGATTCTCTTAAGAAAGTCCCCACCTGTTTTTCCTGCTGTTTCATAATATGTTTTACTACAACTACTTTAATTGGTATGAATAAAAGTACACAAAAAGTTAAACGGTAATCAATCATAAATAAACCAATTAATCCACCAATCACCGTTAGACATTGTATGATGATTGAAAAAAAACCCCCATCAATAATACCTTTCATATATTGAATATCTGTATCGATTCTCCCTAGAAGTTCTGTGGTATTTTTATTTACAAAATATCTATTTTCCAACTTCATAATATGTAGAAATGCTTTCTCTTGTAAATCAAATTGGATTCCATTAGATATGTATATGCGTTTTTTTGCAGTAATGCATTTGCAGTTCGCAGAAACCAGCTGCAAAACAAATACCAGTGCAACTAGTTCGCATAATAAATTATAGTTTCCTTCTATAAATCCTTTATCAAGTATCTCCTTATTCACTAATGGTATGAGTAAATTAAGCCCGCTACATATCAGTAACAATACAAATATAGCTATCATTTCCTTTTTATACGGAGTTAAAAGGAAAAGTAACTTTTTAAGCCATTTAAATTTTTCCTTCATTTTCTTTCCTCAATTAGAATCATTTAATTTATTATTACAATCTTTTTCTGTGCATTGTTCAACAAACTATTTACTATTTCTTGTAATCTATTTGCATTTATTTTGCTTAATTGTTCATTTACAAAGAACTGTTCATCTGATAATTCTACAAATGTTCTCCCAAATATAAAATGCGAATATAATTTTAGTTTTACTTCTTCAATTGTCTCTGCTTTTTCCTTAACAGCACAAAAATATTGTTGTTTAATAGAATCGAGATTTATTTTAATCCATTCACCAAAACCATCTAGAAAATTATTTATATCTACTCCAGAATGATTCCAATTTTTACATTTTATATTAATAAGCATAATAACAATATCCTTCGAAAAATCAATGAAATCAATATAACTCGTATTGACTGCTTCTATACTGTCACGTAAATAAAGAGTTAAGACGTCGCTAATAATATCACACATGCATTTGTAATACTTCTCATCCACTCCAAGCTCTTTTAACAAATGGATATACGAAAGTTTATAGAATATCCTAGTTTCATTCTCATATTTGTTTCCTGTATAAATATTAACTAAAGTATCTTCAGAAAAACTAAAATTATCCGTTTCCCTTTCCCATTTCTGGTGAGGTTCAAATGGAGAATTTGATTCCTTAAATCCTTGCTTTTTTAGTATTGAATCAACGTCCTTCTCTTCTCCACTACATATAATCTGCAGTTCTATATTTTGCTGTACATACCACTTTGCAAAAAAATCTTTTATATCGTCAAATGTAATTGAATTAATATCATTAATATTACCTAAAGGAGCTTGTTCTTCATAAATACTATTGTGAAATAAAGCATTTGATATCAACCCTTTACACATTCTATTCGTTCGATTCCATTCTTTTATGATATCTTTTCTAACTGCTTCAAGTTTTTCTTCTAATAGATAATTTCCATTCAAAATATTTTTTATTATTATAAGGCTTTGCTCAATTTTTCTACTATTACTAGTCATTTCATACACTGTTGCATAATAATTCGTATATGCAAAACAATTCATAAAACCATCCATCTCTTCTAAATTGAATTTATCAAAATTCATATTCATATGTTCAACATAGTGTGCTAATCCAGATTTATTTTTAGGATCACATAAAGAACCTACTTTTACTAAAAGTGAAGAACTAAATAGTTCCGAATCCTGATTACTTTGTATAAAGTAACATGTGAGTTTTATGTTATTGCAGTTTTTATATACTTTTATCATGTTATAATTCACCTCAAAACTTCTGTATACAAATGTATACAGAAGTAAACTGACTATTTTCTATATCCACGGTTATTATTAGCTGTAGCATTTTCTGTTCCATATGCGCAGCCACAAGAACATCCTCCTGGATAATCAAATATATCATTATTGTTCCAAATATAGCTATTTACATCACCTGTATCAGAACAATAACAACCATAATTTGCTTGATTGGTTATAACATCAACCTCACGACCAACTGGATTTACTAATTTCATAAACTCACCTCCCTATTCATTTTTTATATTAATCAGGTGTATCTATTTTTACACCTGTTTAATATCATTCAAATGCTCCAACCATTTTGGATTTTCCTCTAATATGGAATGATAACGTATTAAATTACGTTTACACATTTCCTTTTCTATATCACAATCCTTAAACTTTTTTTCAAAGTCGATTTCATTCTCATTGCAATAGCTTACGTAGCACATACTACACAAATGATTACACCAACAATTACTACATTTATTAACTGCCTTAATTTCATAAGACTGAATATAACTCTCATATAATTTATCAAAATCTATTCCAATATCTACATTACCTAATGATGGAGACTTTCCTACTCGTTCGCAAATTCTATATTCACCATCTGTCGTTACGTATAACCTTCGTTGTCCTGGTATACAGCATGCATTTCGATTCATTGTTGGTATAGGCTTGTCTGTTATAAAACGTTTATGAATTTTCAACAAATTATCTTCTACAATGGATTGTTGCAATTTTGTTTCATTAGAACTAAGCACTTCCTTAATTGACCAATCAGAAATAGAATAATCTGTGTCTGATTCATTATTAGTTATCGCAGGAATTCCATTTGGAAATGCGACATCATATGTATCAGGGTCCATATAGGAACAATGTACTTTTATATTATTTGGGAGCCACTCTGTGTCCTTAAAATAATTATTGACTTTCTCATATAAACTAGCTGAATATGGAGGAGCCAACACTGCATTAATGGAAATCATCTTTTCTGCATTTTCACCATATGCAATAATTAAATTCCTTAATCCATCTATAGCCTTTTTAAAACTTCCTTTTTGTTCTTTTGTTTTTCGAAATCTATTATGTATTTCTTCTGGTCCATCAATGCTTCCCATAATACTACAATTACCTAATGAGGCGAAATACTCCGCTCTCTCTTTTGTCATTAGGGTAAGATTAGATGTAAAGGAATATGTAATTTTTCTTTTTCCATTTTCCTGTTTTCTACAATACTCTATACATTCCTTAAGTAAATCATAATTAACTAGTGGTTCACCACCATAAAAGGTGATTGCAATTTCATCACCTGAATGTTGAAATGCATAATCAATTGCTTTTTTTGCAGTCTCCCACGTCATACTTCGATTTGAAAAATTGCGAAAGGTTCCATTACCATCATGGTAAATGCAATAGCCACATCTCAAATTGCAGTTTTGCGTTACTTCTAATATGAGCTGCTTAAATTCTTCATTCAGTTTCTTCTGTAAAGTTTCCTTTAAATATGGCGTAAAATTGGTATACATGGGCATTTGTAATATATTTTCCTGTTTTACCAGATTCTGAATATCTTCTAGTACACTAAGTAAACAACTTTTCTGCAAACCAATTGAATCAATACCTGAAATTTTATTATTCTCCAGAATATATTTAAATACTTCATATTCATCCTTTGTACACTCATAAACTTTTCCAGTACCTGAATCATAAAAATAGCTATTTCTCTTTGTCTCAAACACAGTACCTAATCTACTATAATTATGCCCTACCACAACAGAGTCAATATAACTGATGTATTCCTCTAATTTATCCAACTTTAGTCCTCCTCCAATAATCACTTATCTACTTATTTACGGTTTATCATAAAATGTTATGTCTAAACATTTTGTAACATCTCGCTCTAAATCTCACACTCACTATGCCCAATTTAAGAACATCTTGATGTTCTTGTACAAATGAAGTCTCACATGGTTGTACCCTATGAATGCATTTTCCTCCATTGCAATGCTAATCGATCTCTTTCGCCAAAAATGCCGCTACTTTTGTAAATGGAATTTGTATTTTTATTTCAATTGGCTATTATTTTGACACTCTTTGCGAAAATGACTGACCTAGTTAGATACACAGATAGCTAATACTTAATTTTCCCTAAATGAAACACCTTGTAATTTACTTTTCCCACCCAAGTTCAATGATTCAGATTAATATTTCATTGAATATCTGCTAGTATAAAGTAGATACTAGCAGATATTCATTTTGCATTATATTCTCCTGTTAATGAAATGCAAAAGAACTCCTACTACCTAGCATAGCCTCTATTCCAGTTGGCAGATGCATTATCATAACCGTAAGCACAACCACAACTACACTCACCTGGATCACACCATCCTAAATCATTATAGGCATTATTATAGTTTGATGTACCTTGAACAATAGAACAACTACAACCATAATTAGCTTGATTCTGAATTTCTTCTACGATACGTCCAACTGGGTTAACCAACTTCATACATATCCCTCCATTTCAAAAATTTTAAATAGTAATTTTAATATTACTATCAATATCTAGTATAGAGGATGACAAACTTATTTTCATTATTTCTCATTTTCACCTATTCCCTAAAACATTCCATTTATTCCTCCTGTCTTTTCTTCACCAATTATTGCAGTAACAAAAAAGGGCTCTATAATAAATGTTGGGGTATGATTCTTTGAATCATGCTCTATCACTGGATATAGGGCTTGTATTAAAAAGCTGTTGCCCAGCAATTTCTCACTAGAACAACAGCCCCATTTTTCATCATATAATACTATCTCAGTTTTCCCCAGACATAATCAAAGTACGTCATCCGTCCTCGGATAATACTTACTTTTGCCTCCATGCCGTTTCTAAGGGAAACCTTCTCCCCACTCCTGCTCGTCATGAACTCTCTATCTAAGGAACACTTTGCTGTGTAGAACTTCCTTCCACTATTAGAATCCATAACTACGTCATCGCTAACCCCCTCAATCTTGGAAGTCAGAACTCCGTAATCATTTCGTGACAAAGATACCACCTCCACCTGTACCTTTTTGCCCTTCTGAATGTCACCAATACTGGTATTGTCAATGTAAATGTCACAAACGTTATTCTTTGCATCAATCACTCCAAATGCATTGACCACGATATCTTTCTTGGCATATCTTGACCAGATTACAATAGTAAAGAGCGTTAGTACAATTATATACATGCTGTACCGTAAAAGCTTATAGGAGCAGGAATCCTTGTACTGATTGATAAAGCTTTTTGCATCTTCTACCTCTGCCAGATTCTCAATCTTATACCGCAATGTTGCGCCCTCCCTTCGCTTTCTTCGCACTTCCATCGTTATTGCTGCTGCCAAGGCTCTGTTCTGACCAGAGTTTGTAATAATAGCCACGCTCTTTCAGAAGCTCTGTATGGCTGCCCTGTTCAATAATTCTTCCCTTATCCATAACGAAGATCTTGTCACATTTCTTAATGGTGCTTAGTCGATGGGCAATAATGATAGTTGTAACATTTTCGGTGCATTCTTCTAATGTCTTTTGGATTGCACTTTCTGTTATAGAATCAAGATTCGACGTTGCTTCATCCATAATCATAATCTCTGGATTACGGACAAGTGCCCTTGCAATTGCCAAGCGCTGTCTTTGTCCACCTGAAAGATTCGCTCCCTTTTCTTCCAATGGTGTCTTATAGCCCATAGGCTGACTCTGGATAAAGTCATGAATGTGCGCTTTTTTACAAGCGTCTATCATCATTTCCTTGGTGATGCCATCTGCTGCGAATTCCATGTTATCTTGAATCGTTCCAGAGAAGAAGAATGATTGCTGGGAAATATAGCTAATTTTACTCCTTAATGTTTCTTTATTGATTGTGTTAATATTATCGTTATTTAAAATAATATTGCCTTCCTTGACTTCATAGAAGCCCATTAGGAGCTTGGCTAGTGTTGTTTTACCAGAGCCACTTTCCCCTACTAAGGCAATCTTTTCACCTACTTTTATGGACATGTTGATGTCATGTAATACGTCTTCTCGCAGACCATACGCAAAGTTGACATTTTCGAGAGTAATATCTCCATATAAGGTATCTGGTTTTACATCTTCTTCGCTAGATTTCTCTAATTCCAGATCCAGTATCTCACCTAATCGATCACTAGCTACAATGGCTTCCTGAAGCTGTGGCTGCAAATTAATTAATCTGCCTACTGGTTCAATAAAATAGGCAAGCAAAGCATTAAAACTCATCAGTTCACCCATGGATAGCTGACCTTTTAGAACTAAGCTTCCTCCAAACCATAACACAGCAATTCCGAATACACCGCCAACGATGCTCATAAGAGTTCCCTGAACGTTATACGTTACTCCATGCTTTAGGGTACTTCGCATAACCTTTAGGAACTTATTCTCGGTCTTTTGTTGGACAATCCGTTCTCCGTTAAATGCTTTTACTGTTTCAATTCCTTCTAAGGATTCTACTAGGTAGGATGACAGCATTGCATTATTTTCCATAACTTCACGATTTACCTTCTTAAGTCTTGTTTTGAATCCGAATACCAAGCATAGATACAGTACAATTGGGATAAAACAGGTGAAGAAAAGGGTTGCATTTTGCATGTATAAAATGATACCACCTGCTACTGCCATGATAATGTCGATCATCAAAGTTAAGGTTACGGATGAAATGGCACTTCGTATTTTATCACCGTCATTAAAACGGGAAATGATTTCTCCGACTTTTCTTGTTCCGAAAAAGTTCATTGGCAGTTTTACAACGTGATTGTAATATCCTAGCATCAATGGAACATCAATGTTTTGCGCCATATAGATAAATAGAATCTGCCGGAAGAATTCAGTGAATATCTTGAACAAGAGCAGAACCAGCATTGCAATGGAAAGGGAATGAAGGTTTGCACTTAGGTTGTTTGGCAGAATATCGTCTATTAAAAATCTATAGTAAAAAGAGCCTGCGATTCCTAAGAAGGTAATTAGGAAGGATGCGATAAAAATGTTGATTAGGAGACCTTTTTGTACTTTGATAAGTCCCCAGAATCTTTGAAACAAGCCCTTTGTCTGGTCGCCTTTTTGAAATTTTGCGGTCGGAGTTAAAAATACTAGAATGTCGTCCCAGATTTTAAAGAATTCTTCTGGTTTGTATTTCATCATGCCTCGACCTGGGTCTGCTACTAGGATGTAGTTTTTGGTTATTTTATGTATGACTACAAAATGAAGTAACATATCATCAATAACTACATGAGCAATGCATGGAGTTGGGATATTATTGAATATTTCATTTTTATCATCTACTTGAACAGCTTGTGCACTAAATCCCAATTTTTCAGCTGCCTGAATAATTCCATATACATTAGAACCATGAAGATCTGTCCCTGCCATTTCTCGTATTTTGCAAAGTGGCATTTTTAGTCCATATTGCTTGAAGATTGTAGCAAGACATGCTGGGCCACAATCCTTTATATCTTGCTGTCTAATACAATAATACTTTTGTAATACCTCTAGCATATTCTTTTCCCTCATTCTAATTTTAAAAGACAAAGCTAACTCCTTAAGAAATTAGCTTTGTCTGACTAGTTATTATTTACCCCAACAGTAAACATCTTCACCATATGCATTATAAACATGGCCTACCATTTGTTTTCTCAACTGATCCTGCAACTCATTCTTCTTTTTAACACAGATAGACTGTGCTTCTGCTAATGTTGGATATCTTTTAGGTGAAATCCAAGCTAATTGACCTGTACCTTTATAGTAGATTTTAACCATGTAATCTCCACCAACAACTTGTTTCTGTTCCATAATTGATAAATTTCTCATTTTTTATTCCTCCTGATAATCAAAGCTAAATTTTATTTTTCCTTGTTTCAATAGCGCTATTTACAAGTATTATTATACTTGCTACCCCTACCTACAACAATCCACTCACCCCTTCATCCATTCCTTAAAACCGTCCAATCATTCCTTTTATTCTTCCCACCTATTTTTCACTAATAATTACAGCAATAAAAAGGACGCCCTCTCCGCCAATGTCATTAAGTTAAGGTACTAATACAAGATTCCTGTACCAGAAATTGTAC
>CALFNR010000005.1:0-36792 GCA_937903005.1 uncultured Lachnoclostridium sp.
AAATTAGTGGAAATGGTTACAGAACCTAATGCACAGAGCCATCTTGCATAATACATAACAAATGAGTAGTTCGTTGATTTAACATTCACATACCGGAATAGAGAAGAAAGTAAAGAGGAAGAAGCCATGGAGGGCACTTCCTCTTTTTTTACGTATAGGATTAGGGTGTCAGTCTTTGATATAAATTTCTCTCTTTCATCTATATAAAAAAGAAGCTGTCGCTTTACGATTTTTCAATCGTAAAAGCGACACTCCCAATGTAATAAATGATAGAATTCAGTTTTGAACTTATTCATTTTTGAGTGCGAATCGCTTTCACACCATTTAAAATAATCTGACGTGCTTTCTTTGCATCGTCTTTATCTAGGTTTTCTATACCCTTCAGAGGATACTCCATTCCTAAATTTTCATACTTTACGACTCCCATGGAATGGTAAGGAAGTACTTCCAATTCTCTAAGGTTTCTAAATTGTGCGATACTCTGCCCTAGATGAAACAGCTTATCATCATCAAATGTATAGCCAGGTACGATTACATGGCGTACACGAAGTGAGATTCCAGCACGTTCCGTAGCTTTCTGAAATGCTAAAACTGGTTCCAAAGATTGTTTTACCAGTTCTTGATGCATAATAGGATCGCTAGTCTTAATATCTAACATAACCAAATCGGTATACTGAAATAACTCTTGATAAGCTTCATCTTTTTCTGCTGTATAAGTAATTCCAGAAGTATCAAGACAAGTATGAATGCCTTTTTCTTTTGCTTTCTTAAATAATTCAGTCAAGAAAGGAAGCTGTAACAGAGGTTCTCCACCAGTAGCAGTAATACCACCCTTCGTATAAAAACCACGATTACGTTCAAATTCATCTAAGATTTTATCTACGGTCATGGAATCTCCTTCACCTGGTGTCCAGGTATCAGGATTGTGACAGAAAAGGCATCGCATAGGACAGCCCTGGAAGAAGACTACAAATCTTACTCCAGGTCCATCTACAGTCCCAAAACTTTCAAGAGAGTGAATATTTCCTTTATGATACATTCAAATAATTCCTTTCATTTATATACAAGTATTCATAGTTTACAATGTAAGAACTTTAAAGTCAACGGTGGAATAATGGGGACAACTGATTGTAAGAATATTATAAGATTAGTTATTAAAAATAGATGAAAATTCACACTAAAGAGTAAAACGAGTTGTTATATTGTCCAATAATGTGAAATGAAATAGAACATATATTCTAAAAAAAAAGTGAGAAATTGATTTATTAACTGTAAAATGATATTTTAAAAGTACACAAATTGTGAACATGATTTATCCCCCCTTAAAATTTTAAGCATTAGAATACATCAATCATCCAAATAGGAGCAATTGAGTTCCCATATTGATTTTAGAATATAGAAAGGAGAAATTAGCGATGGAAGAAGTAAGACAGGCGCTGTCTGATATTTTAATGGAACTGGGATTTCAAAAAAGACATATTAAAGATTTTGCGATTACAACAGATCAACTAGGAATAAATTCAATAAACTTATTAAGAATATCTATATATCTGAATGAAAAATTTGGTACATCATTAAAATTAAGAAGACGAAATAAGAACAGTCTTCAGGATATTTGCAATCAGGTGGTACAAGAAATTGCATCTAAATGCAAAGAGAAGAGCAGATATGATCATAAAAGTAAGGAGGGAAAAGAATGAAAAGTAAAAGAGGAATTCAAATAAGAGATATTGCAGTATATCATCCGAATACAGTAAGAGATAATCAGTATTATTTAAATCAGTATGAAGATAAGGAACGCGAACTTGCGAAAAGCGTTATGGAAGAAATTTTAGGAAGAGATAGGCGATATGTAATAGAACCTGGAAATGGGGAAAACTCATTAAGTTTAAGTATTGCAGCCTCAAAAGCTGTTTTAGAAAAAACAGGATTGAGCGGAAGTGACATTGATGGAATTATTGTTTGTAGTATCACAGCGGAATATATGAGTCCGACGCAAGCCTTGATGGTTCATAACGAAATACAAGGAAGGGTGGATGCTTTTTGCTTTGATTTACGGGCAGCCTGTATTGGTATGGTTTCGGGAATTGATATAGCTGGAAAGTTTATTAAGATGCAAGAAAATACAAAGAGGGTATTGGTAGTGGCAGCAGAGTGCATGAGTTTAATTTGGAAAAAGGAAGATATTGTTGACTATACATGTTTTGGAGAGGCAGCATGTGCCGTAATTGTTGAAGCTACAAATGACAGCAGTAAAGATATACATACTAGATATTGGAACGATAATCGAACATCTGAATTAATCCCACTTCCTAAAAAGGGACTAACAGAAAGAGTGCTGAACTCCGATTGCGTATTAGAATTTGAACTTTCACCATCAGAGTCAATTAGTTTAGAAAGATGCAAGCCAGAAATTCAGCGCATTTTAAGAGACAATCACATAACATTAGATGATATAAAAATATTTTGCGTATCTCAGCTTTCTAAGCAATTAGGCGAAGAAATATACGAAGCACTTGCAGTACCAATGGAAAAGCGTATTTACATAGGAGATAAATATGGATACACAGGAGCTAACTGTACATATATCTGTTTATATGAAGCAATAAAACAGGGACGAGTAGAGAGAGGAGATTATATTCTTATATGGACAATGGGCTATGGAGACCAGTATGTTGTGAGTCTGTTTCATTATTAGTGAAATATCTATATCGAAAGAGTCTGTTTTGTAAAAATATTGAAATATATTTAGAAAGGAATGATGTAGTGTATAAGGAAAATGAAAAACTATTTAATATTGCAGAGTACTTATTAGAAGATTGCAATTTAAGAAAAGGAAGACAAGATAAAGTAGCTGTTTATTATAGAAGTGAAGTTTATACTTATATAGAATTAAATGAAAAGGCTAATCAGTATGCGAATTATTTAGTGAGTAAGGGAATTCCAAAGGGAAATCGTATTGGAATTTATCTTTACAGCAGTCCGCATTTTGTTGCTTTGTTTCTTGGTGCGATAAAGGCAGGTATTATTCCAGTCCTAATTAATACAAAAATGAATTGTAAAGAAGTTTTACATATAATGGAGAGCACGAGATGTGTATTTTTATTTGCTGATAAAAGATTAAAAAGCAATCTATCAAATTTTAATGGAAGACAAGCACAGAAGATAATCATGGACTACGAAGAACAAACAGGGAAAATGCAAAAAGAGTTCAATGCGCATATGACTAAAAAAGAAGATGAAGCCTTTATTATTTTCACATCAGGAAGTAGCGGAAAACCAAAAGGTGTGGTACATAGACAGGTGGCAATAAAGCACTGTATAGAGTCTTATGGTGTGAATATTCTACAAAGTGAAGAGACTGATATTTTTTATTCGCCATCCCAGTTATCCTATGCCATGGGATTAGGCATTAACTTGTACTTTCCTTTTGCTGTAGGTGCAAGTGCTGTTCTCCAAGAGAATGATGATTTATATAGTGTATTAGATAATTTGCGAAAATATCCAGTCACAAAGTTCTTTGCAGTACCATCAGTGTATAAGTATTTGGACTGGCTAATTCCAGAAGGAGAAAATCCATTTAGGAACAGTAAAATATGCTTAGCTGCAGGAGAAGCTTTGCCTAGATATTTGTACGATGTATGGGAAAATAGATTTAAGAAGTCAATATATCAAAGCTATGGAATGACAGAGACACTTTTTGCGATTGTAGCAGACTGTGATCATAAAAAAGCATTAGGATTACCGGTTTTAGGATACCAAGTAGATATTGTAGATGAGTTAGGAAGAAAGGTAGACACAGGTCAGGAGGGAGAAATTACTGTAACGGGAGATAGCGTTATGATGGCATATTGGGAAAATGAATCGCAGACAAAGAAAGTCTTAAGGGATAGTACCTTTTTCACTGGTGATCGAGGATATCTTGACGAGGAAGGATTACTCTGGTACATAGGAAGAAATAAAGATATGTTTAAACGAAATGGAGAATGGCAAAGTGTAAATCCTATTGAAGAGAATATTTTAAGTAATACAAGTATTATGGAAACCGCAGTAGTTCTTGAAATAGACAAACAAGGAAATAATAAACTTGTTGCATATGTAGCTATTCAATATGATAGGTCATATAAAGAAGTGTTTTCTGGTATAAAAGAACAGTTTCTAATTCAAGGAATGCATAACTATATCCCTGATAGATGGGTGGTTTTAGCCGAAATTCCAAAAGGAACAACTGGAAAGACAGATCGAAATCAGCTGAAGCAAGAAATACCAGTGTATGTTGTTGATAATGATGAGTTAGAGATATAAACAAAGCTATAACGGCAAATGCCCTAACCATTTTAAGCAATTGGCTAGGGCATTAATTCATTTATTACATTGCATCATGGAATGTTCTAGAAATAACTTCATCCTGCTGAGCTTTTGTTAATTTATTAAAGTTAACAGCATATCCAGAAACACGAATTGTTAATTGAGGATATTTTTCAGGATGCGCCTGAGCATCTAAAAGAGTTTCCTTTGTGAATACATTTACGTTTAAGTGATGGCCACCTTTTTCTACATAACCATCTAATAAGCTTACCATATTTTCGATTTGAGCTGCACTAATTTCCATTGTGAATTCTCCTTTCGTCTGTCAAAATATTTTATAAAATATCTATAGGGAAATAACTCTAGGAGACTGGGGAGCCAGTCCCCCTAGAATTATGAATTTGTGAATTAAAGAGATGCGTTTGGCTCGTTACAAGCGCAGTCTAGAGGCATATCGAATTCGATTTCACCCATAGTTACAACGTCATCTTTACCAAGAGCACCTGGGATGATGGAGAAAGTATTAGAGATACCATCCTGAGCATCTTTCCAAGGTAATTTGGATACAGAACTTAAACTTGCAACCGCACCATGTTTGTCACGGTTGTGCATTGGGTTAGCACCTGGAGCAAACGCTTCACCGTATTTACGTCCGTCTGGAGTAGAACCAGTAGCTCTACCGTAAACAACGTTTGATGTGATTGTTAAGATAGATGTTGTTGGAATACTATCTCTGTAAGTGAAGTTCTGACGGATATATCCCATGAAAGTAGAAACAACTTCAGAAGCGATAGAGTCAACGCGGTCATCGTCATTTCCGTATTTAGGGAAATCACCTTCTACTTCGTAGTCAACAGCAATACCATTTTCATCACGGATTGGTTTTACTGTTGCATATTTAATAGCGGATAAAGAATCAGCAACTACAGATAAACCAGCGATACCTGTAGCGAACCATCTCTTAACTTCTTTATCATGAAGAGCCATTTGTAATCTCTCATAGCTGTATTTATCATGCATGTAGTGAATGATATTTAGCGCATTTACATAAACGCCAGCTAACCATTTCATCATGTCTTTGTATGCATCCCAAACTTCATCGTAGTTTAATACGTCAGAAGTGATTGGACGGAATTTAGGACCAACCTGCTTCTTAGAAACTTCATCCACACCACCGTTGATAGCGTAAAGAAGACATTTCGCAAGGTTTGCTCTAGCTCCGAAGAACTGCATTTCTTTACCAACACGCATAGAAGATACACAACAAGCGATTGCGTAATCGTCACCAGATGTTACACGCATTAAGTCATCGTTTTCGTACTGTACAGAAGATGTTTCGATAGAAGTCTTAGCACAGAACTGTTTGAATCCTGTAGGAAGTTTAGTAGACCATAAAACTGTTAAGTTTGGTTCTGGAGCTGTTCCTAAGTTGCTTAGTGTATGAAGGTAACGGAAGGAAGACTTAGTTACAAGTGTACGTCCGTCGATACCCATACCACCGATTGACTCAGTTACCCATGTAGGATCCCCTGAGAAAATATCATTGTAATCAGGTGTTCTTGCAAATTTTACAAGACGTAGTTTCATGATGAAGTGATCTACGAATTCCTGAATTTGTTCTTCTGTGTATTTACCAGCTTTCAAATCTCTTTCAGCGTAAATATCAATGAATGTAGAAGTACGTCCAAGAGACATAGCAGCGCCGTTCTGCTCTTTGATAGCAGCAAGGTAAGCGAAGTACATCCATTGGATAGCTTCCTTAACATCTGTAGCTGGTTTGGAGATATCGTAACCATAGATAGCACCAAGTTCTTTTAATTCTTTAAGAGCTCTGATTTGCTCGCTGAATTCTTCACGGTTTCTTACGTTATCAGGAGTCATTACTGGAGAAGTAGAGTTTAACTGATCCATTTTGTCCTGAATTAAGAAGTCAACACCGTATAGGGCAACTCTTCTGTAGTCACCGATAATACGTCCACGTCCGTAAGCGTCTGGAAGACCTGTAATAACGTGGCTTGAACGGCAGGCACGAATCTCTGGAGTGTAAGCATCGAATACACCAGCGTTGTGTGTTTTTCTGTGCTTGGAGAAGTATTCAACTACTTCTTCGTCAACTTTGTAACCGTTATCTTCACAAGCTTTCATAGCCATACGGATACCACCGTTTACTTGAAGAGCACGTTTTAATGGTTTTTCTGTCTGTAAACCAACGATTGTTTCTTTATCTTTATCAATATATCCAGCTGGGTGGGATGTGATAGTAGAGATAACTTTTGTATCCATATCTAAAACGCCACCAGCGTTTCTTTCATCTTCTAATAATTTAAGGATTTGAGACCAAAGATCTTTTGTTGCTTCTGTAGGTCCCGCTAAGAAAGAATCATCTCCAGTGTATGGAGTGTAGTTTTTCTGAATGAAATCTCTAACGTCAACAGATTTTGACCAATTACCTTTAACAAATGATTCCCAAGCGTTTTGCATTTGAAAATCCTCCTTTAATAATCTAGTTGTGCCCGGTTGAGTACTGAGGACCGGGGCCTGTGTTGTAATATGGTGTTAGTTTAATAAACTTTATGTCGAAAGTCAATAGTAAGAACGTTGCCAAAGATAGACAGAAATATGTGAATATGTTGAAATATGTAAAAAGTAATAAAAAATACAGAATTGTATGCTTGAAAGTACACTAAAACACTAGGTATTAATTTCTAAGAGGCGTAAGGGGGAGGATGTAGGTAAGGCAGAAATACTGAGAATTGAGAAGAATTTTGTATACAAAGTAAAAAGAATATTTTAGTGAGTGAAATGAAGAAATTGTACATTATTGCATACAATATCATAAAGAAATAAAAAAACTCAAAAAAATGTAAATTACACCTTGAAAATGGGAAAATAAATAGTATAATGAAAATGTGGTAAAAAAAACCACTCTATTACATATAAAAGGAGGCACTTAGTATGAAAGAAATGCAAAAACAAGCTGATGCTATGAGCGTTGAATTTTCATGTATGTATTTATGCGTAGATGAAACAGAGGATGACGAATAGTCTAAACTAGTTTACATGCCTCATTAAAATGTGGGGCATGTACTTATGAAACAAGTAACCCTATGATTTTGTAGAAGCCAAAATCATTAAGATAAATTAAAATAAAGGAAAAGGAGGCGAAGAAACATTTGCTTCTAAATGTTTCATTACATAATGTTCAGCTCAATTATAAAAGAATCAGAAGATAATTATTTAATTATTGATGCCTACTACAGTGGAAAGTGGGAAAGTGATAAGAAGTCTACTATTATTTATTTAGAGTTATTAGACTGGTTAAGGAAACATAAAACCAGAAAGATTGAAAAGGCAAGAGAAAGTGTTTATAGCATTTGTAAAGAAAAGTACGGATATGCAGAAGATGAAACAAAAGCAGTTTTAGATTTTGTAAAAGAGAGAAAGTTGCCTCTGACTGGCATTTTCGCTGCTGATAGAATTTTGTCTCAGATAGATTCCTATGAAGATAATGAAATTCTGACCAATCCTACCCCTATTATTGAGGTAACAAATAAATGTAATTATAAGTGCCGCTGGTGCTATGTACCAAACCGTGAAGAAGAAGAAATAATGTCATTGGAATGTATTAATGAAAATTTAGTACAGCCTTTCATTAAACGAGGACTTATTTCATGGTGTCTTTCTGGTGGAGAACCAAGTATGCAGCTTGACCGTACATTAGCAGTTGCAAAAATGATTAAAGATAGTTCTGTGAAGGAATTAGGAGTAGTACCTGAGATTTATCTTTTAACAAATGGTTTTCATTTGAAAGAAAATGCAAAGCAGTATAAAGAAGCAGGCATTACTTCTATTCAGATTGCGCTTACTTCTTCTGATCCAGCTATCGAGAAATACTTAAGAAGAGCTCCAGAAGGCGTTGATTCATTCCAGTGTGCAGTAGATGGAATTAGGGAAGCAAAAAAAGAAGGCTTTGTAACAGAAGTAAATATGGTGCTGCAGCCAAAAGACGAAAATAATGTTACGAATATCAATACAATGATTGGATTATTCGACATTATGAACGACATTGGTATCGATGTGATGAGAATTATTCCAGCTGTTCCAACTGGACAGGCTAAAGTAAATAATATTACATTCTCAGAGGCGGACTATCAGCTTATCGCAGAAAATATGAAGAAGATAAGGAAAAAAGAATTAAAGAATAAGAAGATGATTGTAGATTGCCCAGTAGATCAACCTATTGGAGAAAATAATCCAGTTTACTGCAGAGCAGGTACATTATTCCTTTACATAAACTATTCAGGTCACGTATTCCCATGTAATAATCTTCAGGCGAACGAAGCAGAGTGCTGGAATACAACAATTAAGGAAACTCCAATTGATACAATTTGGACAAAATCTCCTTTATTAAATGATTTTAGAAACTGTAGAACAGCAAGTCTTGCGGAGGGGTGTAAAGGATGCCAAAAACGTTCTGAATGTGTTGGTGAATGTAGAGCATTGTGTTTTGCAAAATACGGCACTTTTGATTTGAAAAAGAAACCAGAACATTGTTATAGGGATGATCTAGATGAAAAAGCAAATTAATTTTATCGAAAGCAACGACCCAGTTATAGACAATGCCATCGTAACGAAATACATTAACTGTACAAAGCATGCAGCCCTTGATTTTCTGAATTATCATGGGATTGAACAAAAACTTCAATACATAATCAGTCCGCTGGAATTTCATTATGAGTGTGAGCAAGAGATGAACATGGAGCATTTATTTGACACATCCAATATAAATGAAACCAACGGAATTCGAATTATCAGAGAGTTCTTTTCCGATTATAAAGAGTTATTTGCTCACTGCAAAAATGCAATTATGAATGAAAGTCCATTACTTATGTGGACAGAGTGGTATTTCGTTAAGGATACAAGGTTTTACAAGAAAATGAGAAGAGATCCACATAATACTTTAATTGTAGGCTTTGATGATGAAGATGAGAAAATCTGCATTAGTGACAGATGGCTAGAGGCTGCTGGAACATTTGAAGATACTACAAGATGGGTAAGTAGCACAGTCTTACAAGAAGCTATCGAGTCTACACAGGGAAATTCTTTTATTCAAAGTTTTCAATTGAAGGAAAAGACAGTTTTGAAGAATGGAGAAGAACTGAAAAAGGAAATGCTGGAGAAGTCGATACACAATATGACAGGCTCAGGTATGGGAATTGAGAAAATGCTATGCTTTGCTAAGGATTTGAAAACTGGTTTCTTAAAAGATGAAGCTGGAATAAAGCCTTATGCAAAGACTATTGGTTCTCAATTATTTAGAGATTACGTTGGAAGCAGATACTTATGGAGTGTATATGTTGCGCAGCTTAATGAGGATGAGCAGATACAGGAAGGTCTTATGAATCAAGCAATAGCCTGGTGGAAGATAATTGCTGTTTTGTGGAGCAAACAGCCAAGTATTTATGAAACAGCATGTATGATTCAAGTATTTGCAGAAAACGAAAAACGCCTTTTGTCACTCGTGTCAGAAAGATACTGTTAACAAAATTATTGTCAGGAGAGTTAATAGAATGGCATCAATACATGAAATAAATAAGAAATTATGCGATATAATTTCAACTAAACTGCAGACAAATGAAGCTTTAGATGTTACAGAATCACTGTATGAGGATGGCATAGGTTTGGATTCCATAGTTTATGTAGAGGTTATCTGTATGATAGAAACACAGTTTGGACTTGAGATTGAGCCAGATATTTTCAATGAATTTGAAACAATTACTGATATCTCTACATTTATTATGGAACAATACAAAAAATAATGGTGGTAAGACGCATGAGAGAAATAATAAACTTTGAAGTAAAAGGTGTATACAATCAGAGAAAAATATGGGGAATAAATTTTTTTGTCCCATTTTTATGGATATTGCCATATGTATTTTTCTGTTATAGTTTCAATAAGTCTGATTCAATTCGTTTTATCATAGTAACGTTGCTTTTGTGGTCGCATATTAGAGGAATATTATTTTTTATAGGGCGTACATTTACCATTCGTAAATGTAATGAGAAGAAAAAACTGCTCATGCATATAGCTGCTCGGATAATGATACATATTCCTCTTTTGTTTATTACACTTTTCGTTATACTTCTGCTTCTGAAAATCCTGTTTAATTTTACTTTTACAGTGCAATTTGCTGTTAATATTTTACCAGAGTATTTCTGTCTTTTAGCAGTAAGCTACGCAGCAGCGATTGGTTTAAATCTGGCTATGACAGGAAAGAAGAAGCACGCATGGCTATTTCGTTTTATCGATACATTTTTGCCGATTTTGATGGGTGTATATGTTCCAATTAGCAGATTACCAAGAGTTATAAAATATGTTACGTATCTATGTCCTTTTACTGGATATCTAGAAGTCATTGCAGGAAAAGCTTGCGGGAATGAGACATATCCATACAAATTTGCTATCTTGCTGATAACAAGCGTATTGCTAGTTGTGATATATGCAGTTATTTTGAAAATGATTGATAGAAAGAAAGTAAAGAAAGCAAGAAAGGAAACTGCGTGGATTGTCAATATAGTAACATTGCTATGCTTTTTATCGGGTTATCTTGGAATTGCGTGGAGTACGGCTGGTGGCAGATACTTACTAGGAGCGATCTGTATGTATACAATGATTAGCTGGGCAGGGAATGCAATGTTCCAACAGCTTGCAAAGGGAAAATATGAGAGACAGGCGTTCTTAAAGGAGATTGTTAAGGATAAGTGGTATTATATCGTGTTTTTGTCAGGTGTGTTAATCATGTCATACAACGTAAGACAGTTAGAGATACTCTTAATCCTTATTATGTCATGCATAATGATTTTTTGTGGATATACTTTTGTGGAATTAATAGCGGGCTGGATAGCAAAACGAGAACTGGGAGCACTATGGTGGAATATATTCAGCCTATTATTGTTCGCACTGGGGGGATTTTCATTCCTGCCATACAGAACAGGTAATATCCTGTTTGGAATTGTTACTCCATTCTACAGTTTTTTTTATGCTATCAATAGTGTGATGTTACATAAATTTTTTTGGACAGTATACGATGTGATTATGATTTTATTTACTATTACTGCTGTAGTAATTCAGGCAGTAAGAAAGGGAGCCGAAAAGGGAAATGAGTGATCGAGATAAGGAACAGGATTTTTTTGCATACAAGAAATGTAGAAGTTATAAAATATTATTTCAGAATAACAGGTGTGCCGATTTTAGTACATACACAGAAGAAGCTTATCATATAAAGGAAATCGGGTCATTAGTCATGAAGGAATATCATGTGAAAGATGTTTCATGGCAGAAACAGAGCTTTCCGCAAAGAGCTGCTTGGATTGAGTATACGGAATCTCAAAGCAGGTGGTTTGATGAACAGGGGAAAACAATTGTATCATTAGCCCATCAAGCATACGAAATTCTTGAGCAAATTGTAGAATATCTAAAAAGCAGACATGTTATTTCCAATATCCAGTTTATGTTTGATGACACACTTAAGGTTTTCTGTAAAAGTAATAATTTTTTTCCATCACAAAAACAGATCAATTATTATTGCATTGTTCAGATGTCGACTGAGACAAAGGGAAAATTATCTAAAAGGGTATTTACCTGTGGCCAGTCAGATGGAAAACTGAACGAACTTATAGCACTTAAAGAACAGATTCATGAGTACGTGGAGGAAAACTGGTTAAAAGAGGAACAGAAAACATTAGCAGAGTTTCAGCCAGGAATATTCGACATTGTCATGAGTCCAGAAATTGCGGCGCTATTTATGCATGAAGCAATTGGCCATTTGTTAGAGGCAGATAATTTTGCAAGCAGTGACTTAAATTTAAAGGTGGGAGAACAGATAGGAGCTAACATCTTAAATGTTATTGATAATCCCACTTTGGAAGGACTTAGTGGATCAGCTTTGTACGATGACGAAGGAGAGATGACAAGGGAAAAATATCTGATACGAAAAGGAAGAATAGAGCAGCTTCTAGCTAATAAAGAATACGAAGGTAAGTTTCCGAATACAACACGAGGGAATGCTAGAGCAAAAGATTGTACCTCAGAATTGCTAATTCGAATGAGCAATACTTATATTGAACCTGGAATAAAAGATATTCAGCCAGAAATTGAAAAAATGGAACATGTAATTTATCTTGATGAGCTGCTTGGAGGAAATACTAATCAAAATCTTTTCTATATAGCTGCTGGAAAAATAACGGAACTTCAGAATGGAAAGATGGTAAGAGAATATAAGGGGAGGACGATAATATTTTCAATCCTTGAAACAGTAAAGAATATCTGCTTTATTGGAGATAAATTAGTCTGGTTCAATGGAGGATTATGCGGAAAGAAGAATCAGAATCTTTCAGTATCTATGGGGAGCCCCCATATCATGATAAAAAATATAGAAGTAAAGTGAGGGAGATATCATGGAATGGGAATATTTTGTACAAGAGGAAAACAAGAGTATCATCAGACTTTCAAAACAAACCTTTTATACATATGATACGAAAATCAGAGAGGACTTGCGCGGACTCAAAGACGGTAAAATTGCGATGACCTCCAATTTTGGAAAGCATAGGGGGAGAGAAGCATTAGAAAAAAACTTTTTGTTCTGGAACAAGTCTGATGTAATATTTCCATCGGGGCAGGAGCCAATAGAACTTGATATTTATGACGAGAATATTGGCAATATGTCTATGGATAAACAGAAAGACGTGGCGCTTGACTTCTATCATCAGTTAGAAAGAGGCTGCGAATGTCAAGATGTAGCAGTGGAAGTGGCAAAATCCATTGTAACTAAGAAATATAGAAACTCCAAGGGTGTTACGTTCACTTATAATAAAAGTATCATAAGAGCTAATGCTCAAGTCAGTTTTTGGGTAAATGGAGAAAAAGAAACAATCGTAGAAAAGAAAGTGTTTACACATCTTGACGTAAATCAATTGTTAAAAAACTGTGTAAAAGAAAAACAAATGTATTTAGAATCCTGTGGTAGTGCAAAAGTCAGAATGAAAGAACCGTATGGCTGCGTTTTGCAAGGGCAAGCCCTTGTTGGAATTTTTATGCCATTAAGAAAATTTTTAAGAAGTAAAAAAGGTATGGTATTCAATCCCTTGGTGAGTATCTTAGATTCTTCACTTGAAACTGGAATGGAAAACAGTTTTCCTTATGACGATGAAGGAATTAAGGGACAAAAAACTGAGCTTGTAAAGGATGGACAGGTAATTCAAACTATATTCGATCTGCAGAAAGCGGGCAAAATAGGTGTACAAAGTACGGGGAATGGAATACGAAGTATGGAAAAGAAGGCGCTGCTTCCGAGATATTCTAATATGATAATGAAAGAAGGAGATGAAAGTCTGTCAGAAGTCATTAACGGAATTGGGAACGGCTTGCTTATTAATAGGATAGCTGGAAATGGGATTAACAATTATTCTGATGGCAGATTTGTTTTAATTGTTGAAGAGGGATTTGTTATCTCTAATGGAAAAATTGCAGGAAGTGCAAAAAATACCGTATTGGAAGGCAATGTAATAGACGTTCTAGGTGGTATTAGTATGAAGCTGGGAAACAAACGAAGTTATGTAGGAAGTGGCATTTATGCACCGTTCTTATATACAGAAGCAATCAAATGCAAGTATTGAGAGGGAGATAAATTGGAAAGAGAAATTACAATTTTGTCAGATTTAAAAAAGAATAGCGACCATTATGAATGGAAAGAACTGAATTGTTTTTACAAGCCATTAGCAATTATTTTTGCTTATTTTAATGAAGAGTATTTTAATCAGTTTTTAATGATGCTTAGTATGCATATTCTTTATGATATCCATGGTGGTTTTCAATATGTTTCAGTGGAAAGAGAGAATATATACGATGAGTTTTTTAAACATTACAACAAGTATATGAAGGATGACTTTCGCATTGAGGCAAGGGAATGGAGAGAGACGGAAAAAGAAAGATTAGGATACAGGATAGTAGAAGAGTTAAAAAAAGGACATCCAGTTCTTGTACCAGTTGACTTATACGAAATATATTACGACGATAAGTACATGAGAGAACATGCCTCCCATTATATTATAGTAAAAGGATGTGATCTTAAAAGAAACGTATTTTATATTTTGGATACGCTACAAGTAGAAAATGGTGAAAAGGCACAGTATGTAGATTTTAAGATGCAAATGAGTTTACTGCTTAAGGCAGCTGTAAAAAATATATTTTGGTCATTTGCGCAAGAACAAAGCGATAGCAGGAATGATATAGACCAAATCATTTTCTCAACTTTGGACAGAGTGCTAAAAGAAAAAAATGCTTACATAGATTCAGAAATATTTGAGTTAAAACCAGAAATGCACAGAAAGATAAATACAAATGAATATGCAACGAAATGTAATATGAGAATTGTATACTACGATATTATTACTCAAATGCTACAAAAAATTAATTTACCTGAAGATGAGAGAACCAGAATTCAAATCAAGCAAGGGGACATAATCAAGGAATGGGGCAAATTGTCCAAAAGTGTGTTCTATCATATACAGAAAGGGAAACTTAATTTTGATGCAGAAAAAGAAAAAGCTGCCGTAATAGGGCAGGAGGAAAGGTTATTAGAAAGTCAGATACTAAAAGTTTTATATCAGGATAGAAAAGCAATTGAGAAACAAGAGACTGAGTATCGGATTAAGAATAAAGATAAAGCACAGATAGATGTAAGCGACGGAGGAATTCTAATTCAACATGACAGAAACCAGCTAGCTAATCTTTGGCTGACAATGGACGAGGCTCCACAAATCTTATATAAAATTTATGATAAACAGGAGTTTTACATACAGACTGAAGTTGAAATAATCTCTGATGGAAACTCTGCTGAACGAAGTAATACGTTTCAGAGCGGAATTATCATCAAAATGGATAATGGACACAAATTCTTATTTGGGTTAGAAAAAGGAGAAAGTCTCTCTTTGTTATCGCCTGAAGCAGAACTAGAGGAAAAGTATTCATGGGAGAAAGATAAAATTACATTGCGAGTCATGAGGAAGGATAATGGCCTGTCTTTTGAGTTTCAGAAGAATGACTTTAAATGGTATTTGTTAAAACAAGTAGAGGAAACGGGAGAAGTGGAATTGGCTGGTTTCTTCTCAAAAACATGGTATCCAATTCCACATAAAGTACAGTTTACAGATATCGGTATTAACGGAAATAAAAGTAAGTAATTATGCCAGAGATATTGTGAGGGAGAGAAATTGGAAGGTAATGTAAAGAAAAAAGAATACTATGAGACAATAAAGGTTGTAGCAATCCCTGTAATTCTACAAAACCTTTTGACATCATCGTTAGGAGCAATTGATTTATTTATGGTAACACGACTTGGGGATGCGTCAGTTGCAGGAATTGGATTTTCCAACAGATTATTTTTAATTCTGATAAGCGTTATAAATGGTATTGCCAGTGGTGGAGCTATTTTTGCAGCGCAGTATCATGGACAGAAAAACAATTTAATGATTCAAAAAGTAATGAAACTCTGCGCGATTGTTAGTATTGGAATTTCTTTGATATTCGTAGTGGCAAGTACAATATTTTCGAAGAATATCATTGGACTGTATTCAGATGATCAAGTGGCAACTATGCAAGGAGCAACATATGTTAGAGTAGTATGCTGGGCGTATTTGTGTACCGCATTAATATCTGTTCTTTCTAGTATATTAAGAAGCATCAAGAGTGCAAAGGTTCCTCTATATGCCAGTATAACTGCGGTGTTGACCAATACGTTATTAAACTTTTTGTTTGTGTACGGTATCATCAGCAGGCATACGGAACGTGTTGAGTGGATTGCAGCTGCAACCGTTATATCAAAGTTAATAGAATTGATGATATTAGTGGTTTATATATTTTCAGATGGAAGCATTTTGAGGTGTAATTACTTCGGATTAGACGTTGACTTAAGTATTATGGTTAAGATATTAAAGAAGGTTGGTCCACTAATACTGAATACGTTTCTTTGGTCCTTAGGGCAGACTTTTTATACAGGAGTTATGGGAAAGGTAGGTACAGAGTCTGTTGCAGCTTATAATGTGGCACAGACAATAGAATCTTTGGCATTTACAATTTTTAGTGGTCTTGCATGTGCAGGCAATGTTTTAGTGGGGCATCTTATTGGTAATGATGAAAAGGATGAAGCATATGATGTGTCTGGAAAACTGATTGTTGTATGCATTGCAGGAGGCATACTGATAGGGGGTATTATGATTGTAATAGCACCAATTGTTTTTGGAATGTATAAACATCTTAAACCAGACACTCGAGTAATGGCTATAAATATTGTACGAATTATGGGACTGCTCTTCTGGATAAAGGTTACCAATATGTTTATAATCCAAGGCGTACTTAGAGCGGGGGGAGATGTTGTCTATACACTGATTCAGAGCATGGTAGCGATGTGGTGTATTGGTGTACCATTCACACTAATTGTGGCTAATGTTTTTCACGTAGGAATTTACATTGTATTAATTTGTACTTTTGCTGAAGAAGTTGTAAAATTAATTGCATCCTATATTCGATACAGAAAGAAAAAATGGATTGTAAATGTTACAAAGAACGAAAGTTGGGAGTGAATGAATTATGAAAATAGCATTTATCATTTTCGAGGGAGTTACGGCACTTGATTTTATTGGTACGTATGATCCGATATCAAGACTTAAAACCATGGGCTTCAAGGATAACCTTGAAGTAGACATTTGTTCTTATCAGAAGACAGTTGATGATTTCTCAAGTAATATTCATTTTACTGATTTAAAAGTCGTTAAAGAACTCTCTAAGTATGACATGATTATTATACCTGGTGGCTTTGGCACAAGAACGCTTATGAAGGAAGAAGACTTCCTTGCTTGGATAAAAACCAGTCGAGAAGATGCCATTAAAGCTTCAGTCTGTACAGGCGCTTTGATTTGGGCAGCAGCGGGGTATTTAAGTGGAAAACATGCAACAACTCATTTTAATTCTTTTGATACGATAAAGGATATGGGAGTAAAAGTTGAAGCTGAAAAACGGGTTGTTGAGGATGGAAATATGATTACAGCAAGAGGTGTTTCAGCAGGAATTGATCTTGGACTTTTCATTTGTGAAAAGATACAAGGAAAGGAAGTTCGTGACAAGATAGCAAGGCAGATGGACTATCATTATTAATTAGGTAATTGCGAAACTCACAAAGCCTGTTTGTAATCTAGAACTAAAAAAAGAAAAATTATGCAAAGCATGAATTCAAAAAATAAAATGTGGACAACTGGGAATTTTGGTGCACTTTAATAAGCCGCAGACATTATTGAGTTGGTAGGACCTAAGAAATTAGAGGTTTTAGACTTCGAATGTATTCGGGATGTTTGATTTTATCTGTCAGCATAACAGTTATTAATTGTGTAATACCTGCAAGAATTAAGTCGGCATGTAATGTTTTTTCATTTTTTGTTCGACGTCCTGTAAAACAGAGAGTATCTTTTATGCGATTGATATCTCTTTCAACTGTAGTTCGGACTTTATAGGTGGAATTCCATTCTTCTGTTCCACGAATTGTTCCAGGATAAGCACGCAAGTTTTTTTCAGAATAGATATAAATCATGCGTCCACATTTACATGAAGTGCAGGGATTTTTAAAGAAGCATTCCCTATGGCTTTTTTAGTCGTTTTGTCATATATCCATTTTATCTTTGGACAGTCGAACTTGAAAGTCAGAATGCTGTTTCGGTATTTCTTTCATTCTGGCTTCATGGGAAGAGAAGAATCATGAGGACAACAGGGGATACCATCTCCGTTAATGGTGTAATTCTGATTTTCAAGACCAGATCTTGCATTCAGCGGAATATATGTTTTTGTGAAATGATTATTATCACCGAAAGTATCACCAGTAAGTAGATTCTTGTAGAGTTCTACAGTATCAAAATGCGGCATCTCCAAGGAATGTTTTAGGATTGAACAGTGGATGCTTTGAAAAGAAATCTTTCAGTGTTGGAATTAAAAGTTTAAAGTCATGCACACACTTATCCTCGTCAGGGGAATCAGATTTCTTTTCGACAACGATGTCAAGATGGCTCGTCATAAAGTCTTTATTATAAAAAGGGATATGGCGGATGATGCCAAGTCCATTGGTAACAATGCAAAACTTGAAGACATAGTAAAAATGGCCATTTATGTAGAGCTGCTTAATTTCAGGCTTGGGAGAGGCATGAGAAGGCATGGAGCCGTAAGCAGCTTTATATGGATTATAGTTCTTATAAGTGTTCGCCTTTGCATAAGCCTTGGGTTGCTTGATAATACGATTTGCGTATTTTGAGTTGTTTTCAGTAACAAATGCCTCAATGCCGGATGAGTCAAAAATAATCATGTCAGCTTTTGGCAGAATCAACAGCCTGACATATGGGTTCGGTAACATCAACGAGGTTATCAAAAACGAGATGCAAATCATCTAAGAAGTCCTGCTTAAAACGAGTGATTTTAGAAGCGTCAGGAACCTTTGTAAAACCATAGAAATCATGAAGTGGTTTGGAGTAAGCAAGAAAAGTTAAAAGAAGCTGATCTGTAGGTATAGAGAAAATACGCTGAATAATCAAAGCCCACAGTAAAGCTTGTAAAGAGTATTTACGGGATCTTCCCGTTGATGCATAGAAATGATTTCGAATGGAATTCGGAATCATTTCATCAATGTCGATATGAGTTTCTAATAGAGAAAGAAACGCAGGTTTGTCATTTTTAAAAATATTTTGGCAATCTGAAAAACATCTGCCAAAGAAAGCTGTTTATATGGTATCATTGTATTAGAATAACTCCTTTCTTGGGTGTAGGTTTATAGTTTTTGGTCAATTCTATTATACCATATCCAGTGAGGAGTAATTTTATTTTTTGTAACATAAAGTGCCGTATTTATGCGGCTTGTAGCGTTTCGCAAACGTCAAATCATTACTAATTAGAAAGAGGTGTTAAAATATGAGAGAAGCGGGAGTTTTAATGCCTGTTTTTTCAATGCCATCCAAATACGGTATTGGAGATTTCGGGAAGGAAAGTTATAAGTTTGTAGATTATATAAAGAAGATGGGATTCAAGGTGTGGCAGATTCTTCCCCTAAATCCGTTAGGCTATGGCAATTCACCCTACCAGCCATATTCCTCTTATGCAGGAGATGAGATATACATAAGCTTAGATTACTTAAAAAGGGATGGACTGTTAAAGGAAGAGATTCATTCCTTTCAAAAAAACAGCACTAAAGTGGATTATGACAAGGTAAGAAGATTTAAGGAACAATACTTAAAGAAAGCATTTGAGAATTTTAATGAGGATAGTTCCTACTTGGAATTCAGTAAGCAGGAATGGGTAAAGAAATATGCCATTTTTCTGACATTCAAGAAAGAAAATGAGCTTAGGTGCTGGAATGAATGGCCTAAGGAGTTTAAAAACTATCTGGAAGACAAAGCAATAGATTTGGCGAAATATCAGAATAAAATTCGCTATGAAATGTTTGTACAGTATATTTTCTTCAAACAGTGGATGGAACTAAAGCATTATGCAAATGAATCAGGAATACAGATAATGGGCGATATACCTTTTTATGTAGGAACAGATTCTTTGGATGTCTGGGGACATAAAGAAAACTTTTTATTAGACGATAAGGGGCATCCAACCTTTATCGCTGGAGTGCCACCAGACTTATTCAGTAAGACTGGACAAAGATGGGGAAACCCAATTTATGATTGGGAACAGTTAAAAAAGGATCAGTATAAGTTTTGGATTGAACGAATTGCATATAGTGGGACCTTATTTGATATCGTAAGAATTGACCATTTCCGAGCATTTGATACCTATTGGAAGATTCCAGCATCTTGTCCTACTGCAGTGGATGGAGAGTGGATAGAAGCTCCAGGGTATGAGGTTTTTGAAGCGTTAGGGAAACAAACGGATGTGAAAATAGTTGTTGAAGATCTAGGAAACCTTCGCCAAGAGGTTAGGGAATTAAGAGACTATTATAACTTAAAAGGAATGGGAATTTTACAATATGCGTTTGGAAGAGATTATATAGAACGTCTACGCCCAAGGGAGAATTCTGTTTTTTACACAGGCAATCACGATAACCAGACAATTTGGGAATGGTATCATGATAAGAGTGCAAAACAAAGAAGAAGAGCCAATAAAATTTTAAAAGAAAGTGGCTGTAAACAGAGAAAACTGTCTCATAGATTTATTTCTTATGCAATGAATACAGTTGCTGAGTTAGTAGTAATTCCAGTTGCAGATATCATAAATCAAGATGGAAGAGGCAGAATAAATACTCCATCAACGATAGGTTCGCCTAACTGGGAATGGAAGTTACAGGATTTTAATGAGTTACAAAAAAATATTCCATCTATGAAAAAAATCATAGCAGCAAGTAAACGAAATTAGCCAATGGTTGACTTATGGAATTGCAAGTGATATTATAACAACAGATTGAACGCAGTCCGTTCATGAAGGGGTACACCACCACGGGTGTAAACTTCATGAGCGAACTGCGTTTTTTTATAATTATTTTTGAAACTACGAAAGGAGCAACCCAACATGATTCAACTAAATGGCGAGCTGATTGCAAACTACGAACAAAAAACCTTACAAAATCTCCTCACCACCCTAAACTACGATCTAACCAAAATCGCAGTAGAAAAAAACGGTGAAATTATCCCCAAAAGCCAATACGATACCACAATCCTAAACGAAAATGATGTATTAGAAATCGTAACCTTCGTTGGAGGTGGCTGATATGTACATAAAAGTAAATGGCAAAACTATATACACAGAATTTACCCACATAAAGGATTTGAAAACAGCATTTTCATGTGGAAAACCTACCAAAAAAACCATCACCATTGTGGATGGCTTCCAATCTGACGAGAATTATCCACTAAGGGAAGGCATGGAAGTGACCTTTATCCACAAAGGCGCAATGCCACCAGTGGATGTACTGGAATCTATGATGTGTGCCAGACATACACCAAAGGTTCACGAAAAAGTAAAACAGGCCCATGTTGCAATTGCAGGACTTGGTGGTTTAGGCTCAAATATAGCCATATCCCTTGCAAGAACAGGGGTTGGTTATCTCCATCTTATCGACTTCGATGAAGTAGAGCCAAGTAATCTAAATCGACAGCAGTACAAGATTAGCCATCTTGGAATGCCAAAGACTCAAGCACTAAAGCAAGAAATAGAAGAAATCAATCCCTATATCCACGTCACCACCCATAACACGCGGGTAGACGATGATAACATAAAAAAACTGTTTGTGCAAGACGGAATTATTTGTGAGGCCTTTGATAAGCCAGAAGCAAAGGCCATGTTAGTGAATGGAATATTAGAGCATTTCCCTGAAAAATACATCGTAGCCGCATCAGGTATGGCAGGATATCAAAGCAGCAATCACATTCAAACGAGAAAAATTACCAGCCATTTTTATCTATGTGGAGATGAAACATCCAATGCAGAACCAGGCAATGGACTAATGGCACCAAGAGTAACAATTTGTGCAGGACATCAGGCAAACATGGTTTTACGGATTATTTTACAGGAAACAGAAGCTTAACATAGAACAAACAAAAGGAGTGTATACAATGAACGACAAATTAATATTAGGTGGACACGAATTCCAATCCAGATTTATCTTAGGTTCTGGAAAATACTCATTAGATCTAATCCAGGCAGCAGTAGAACATGCAGGAGCAGAAATTATAACCCTAGCACTTCGCCGTGCGAACCAAGGCGGAACCGCCAACATTTTAGATTACATACCAAAGGGAGTAACCTTGCTTCCCAATACATCAGGAGCAAGAAATGCAGATGAAGCAGTTCGTATTGCAAGATTATCAAGAGAAGTAGGCTGTGGAGATTTTGTCAAAATAGAAGTAGTCAGAGATTCCAAATACCTTCTGCCAGATAATTCAGAGACTATTAAAGCAACGGAGATTTTAGCAAAAGAAGGGTTTGTGGTTCTTCCGTACATGTATCCAGATTTAAACGTGGCAAGGGATTTGCAAAATGCAGGAGCAGCCGCAATTATGCCATTGGCAGCTCCAATCGGAACCAATAAAGGTTTATGCACCAAAGACTTTATTCAGATTCTAATTGATGAAATCGATCTTCCTATTATTGTAGATGCAGGAATCGGTTCTCCGTCTCAAGCTTGTGAAGCAATGGAAATGGGAGCAGCCGCAGTAATGGCAAATACAGCGATTGCAACAGCAGGGGATATCCCTGTGATGGCAGAAGCATTTAAGAAAGCGATTGAAGCAGGACGAAGTGCGTATCTTGCAGGCCTAGGACGCGTACTAAACAAAGGCGCGCAGGCATCCTCACCATTAACAGGATTTATTGCAGACTAAGGAGGAAAAACCATGGTAGAAGAGAGAATAAATCACATGAAGTACCTTCCAGACATGGAAGTTTTAGATTCTAACATAGAAGAAACGGTAATCAACAAAATGAATGCCTATGATTACGATTCATATACGGAAGCAGATGTAAAAAGGGCACTAGAAGCAACCGTATGTATGCCAGAACATTTTGCCGCGCTTCTTTCACCAGCCGCAACTCCATTTATAGAGGAAATGGCACAAAAGGCTAAATACGAGAAAGAGAAGCATTTCGGTAATTCTATATACATGTTTACTCCTTTGTATATTGCAAACTACTGTGAAAATTATTGTGTGTACTGTGGATTTAACTGCCACAACAAAATTAAACGTGCTAAGCTAAACGAAGAAGAGATAGAAGAAGAGATGAGAACCATTGCCAAGTCAGGACTTCAGGAAATACTGATTCTAACAGGCGAAAGTAAGAAAATGTCTGATGTAACATACATTGGTGAGGCGTGCAAAATCGCAAAGAAATATTTTAAGGTCATCGGTCTGGAAGTGTATCCAATGAATTCAGACGAATACGCATATCTTCATGAATGTGGTGCAGATTATGTAACTGTATTTCAGGAGACTTACAATGCAGATAAATATGAAACACTGCATCTTGCAGGACACAAACGTATTTTCCCTTACCGCGTAAATGCGCAAGAGCGAGCAATACGTGGTGGAATGCGCGGAGTTGGTTTCGGTGCATTATTAGGGTTAAGTGATTTCCGAAAAGATGCATATGCAACCGGAATGCATGCTTATTACATACAGCGTAAATACCCTCACGCAGAAATTGCGTTTTCCTGTCCTAGACTTCGTCCAATCATTAACAACGACAAGATTAATCCAAAAGACGTACATGAAAGACAGCTTGTTCAGGTTGTGTCTGCATATCGAATTTTTATGCCATTTGCAAGCATCACCATTTCAACGAGAGAATGCGAGAGATTTCGTAATCATATTATTGATATTGGTGCAACTAAGATATCCGCGGGGGTTAATGTCGGAATTGGTGGTCATAGTGGAGAGGAAAAGGGAGACGAGCAATTCGAGATATCCGACGGAAGAAATGTACAGGAAGTATATGATGCAATTCTAAAAAAAGGGTTGCAGCCAGTTATGAGTGATTATATCTATGTTTAAAATAGTAGCAGTAACCAATCGAAAACTATGCGAAGGTGACTTTCTTAAACAGATTGAGAAAGTTGCCAGTGAGAATGTAGCAGCTATTATTCTGAGGGAAAAAGACTTACAAGAGGAAGAATACGGAAAGCTTGCAGAATCAGTCATTGCTATATGCGATAGGTATTCTGTGACATGTATTCTTCATACATACCTTAAAACAGCAGAAGAATTAGGGCAATCTGCTATTCACTTGCCACTTCCTGTACTTCGCGAAAACAAAGAGAATTTAAAAGTATTTCAGACCATTGGTGTTTCCATTCATTCTGTAGAAGAGGCTATGGAAGCACAAGAGCTGGGAGCAGCTTATGTGACAGCAGGACATGTATTTGCAACGGATTGTAAAAAGGGATTGCTACCAAGAGGAACTGCATTTTTAGAAGAGGTTGTGAAAAGCGTAAAGATTCCTGTGTTTGCCATTGGGGGAGTCAATGCAGATAACATAGAAGAAATAAAACGGACTGGTGCAGCAGGATGCTGTATTATGTCTGGCTTTATGAAGAAATGACCGGCCTTGACAGATTGTAAGAGCATTGTTACGATCAAGTTCTACTGAAAAGTTGGAGGCGGCAAATGAGTAGAAATGTTCAAAGAGCAATCTGTTTTTGTTTAATCATTGGTATATTAGGAAGTTCTACATTAAGTTATGTAAGTGAGACAGCCACATTTGCACAAGGAAGAAAGAAAAATAAATCCTCGATTATAAATTCAGAACCAAGTGTCACAAATTTAAATTGGAACTACCATATGATACATGCCATACCTGCTGTTTCAGAAAGAAAACAAGCAGAAAAGGTGAAAGTTGCAATCATTGATTCAGGCGTAAATTATTCAGATGATATTAACGTATATGAGAGAAAAAATTTCATTCCAGGTGAGGAAGAATTGTCTGTTCTATATGAAGACTTTAGTGGACATGGAACCAGTGTTGCAGGTATCATTGCAGCAAAAGACAATCAAGAGGGAATTACGGGAATCAATTCTAATGTTGAGTTATATTCTGCCCGTGTACTGGATTCCAGGAATAAGGCACCAATTCACCTGGTTGTACAAGCCATTGAATGGGCAGTTGAAAAAAAGGTTAATATTATCAATCTGAGTTTTACTACCAGCAGGGATTCGAAAGAATTAAGGGACGCGGTAGAAAGAGCGTATGATGCTGGCATTTTACTGATAGCTTCTACTGCCAATAAGGGGAAAGCTGAATACCCTGCCGCATACGACTGTGTGATGGCAGTAGGAGCAGTTGACAGTAATGGAAATGTCAGTACCTTTAGCTCTTCTAATAATCAGATAGAAATTACAGCACCAGGGGAAAAGATTCTATCAACCGATGTATTTGATACCTTATCGGTACATTCCGGAACGAGTCTCGCCGCCGCCCATGTAACAGGTGTTGCATCGTTATTATGGGAAAAGGATATTCATGTAACCAATGATTATATTCGATGTGTTCTTGATTTAAGTGCTAATTTATATGGAAAAAAAGAAGCATATGGATTCGGGCTTGTAGATTACGAGTATGCTAAAGAAGTATTTGAGTTATTACGTCCAATGGCACAGCAGAAGGAAAGATATAAGTCACTTATGAGGAGAGGCTTGGAGCAAACAAAAAATCCAAAGCAAAGAACATTGTCATCTTATGGTGATGTAGACAGTGTAGAAGGCGCCTGGTGTGTAGATGCGCACAATGGAACACTTGGAGACTATACGTTTACCAATGCTCCAAATGGCAGGGCGTATTTATTAGCAGGCTGTACACTTCCAGATAGAAGTGCAATTACTGCATTGCAAGGAATTGTGGATAATCCATATTTTCATGGTAACTGGTATCATGGTTCAGATACAAAGGACGAAAGAAATTACTTTGCAAGTTATTTATACCTAACGGAAATTGCAAGTGCAATGGTACAAGGAAAGAAGATTCCGGAGGTTCCAACACTTTGTAAAGCCGGAAAACCCAATGCAAAATCAGACTATAAAGACTCTATGGAATACATCTCCCATGCAGGAGTGAAGATTCCATTAATTACGGAAACTTATGTAAACAGAAGAAAGAAAATTAAGTGGACAGACATTGAACAGACAATACAAAAGAAGTATGCCAAAAGTTTTGATGCAGCCAATTCAGTTCATAAAGGTTTGATTGTATATGGTATGGCGATGCACCATGTGGGAGATTTATTTGCGCATTCTTCTGTAATGCCAAATGACGCAGGAATTGGGCATATTATTTCTCATGTAGAAGGAGCAGATGAACCGCGGTTTGTAAAGCAAAGATACACAGCAGCAAAACTGGTAATTAAGAATATGCTGTCTCATTTAGATAAGGAACATGTCACAAAATCGGGAACGGGTACGCTTAAAGATTTTGCTCTTAATATGAATTATGGAGTGTATTTTTATGTTCGAAAATTCAGAAAGTATGTGGGACAGATATGTGATTCAGATGAGTATAAGGAAGAATTTATGTATCAATATCTTTTTCTAAGTGACCCTTGGGAAGATGAAACAAAACTTGGATTAGTAAAAAGACAACTTATGAAATAAATGACTTACAAGGCGTGTTCCAATATGATTTCTCTGAGAAAACGCCTTTGTTTATTGCCTTTGATGTTGAAAAAAAGAATTTTAAATAATTTTGTTACAAAGAACAAGATATTGAATGATTAGTAACATTATGGTAATATAGTCAGAGAAATTGATTGTGTGGAGGGGACAATTTTATATGATTAACATACTTATCTGCGATGATAGCAAATTAAGTCTAGATATTAATAAGGCTTATGTGAACGACTTTGTGCGAAAGAGAAAAATTAAAGCAGAATGCTACACATTTCAAGAAATTAATGACAAACTAAAGAAATTGTATCAAACTATGCCAATTGATATTGCTCTTTTAGATATTGATTTTCAACGTGGCGAGGAGGGAATAGAACTTGCCAGGAACATAATTAAACATAGCCCTCTTGCTATTATTATTTTTGTGACAAGTCATGAAGAATATGCGTTAGATGCATACAATTTAGCAGCGTTTGGTTACATAACAAAACCAATAGATGAAAAGAAATTTGAAAGGCTATTTGCACGTGCGTTGGTACAGCTTAGGGGGATTAACGCAATCAAGAATAATCATAACATTGAGTTTGTTGCCAATGGGAAAAAGCAGCTTGTAAAAGAAAAAAATATTTTATATGTCGAAAAGTGTGGACATACTGTGAACATTGTTACAGATAAGCAAACCTTTTGTGTGTATGATTCTTTAAAGAATCTAGAAGGAAAATTTTCGAATATTTTTTTACAGGTGAACAAAGGTACATTAGTAAACCGTAATTATATAACAGAAATAACAAATCAGACTATTTTTATTACGACAGGAAAAAGTTTTAGTATACCAACTCGTAAAGTAAAAGAAGTACAAGAAGCATATAAGAAAACAGCAGAAAATGAATTGTAAACAAGGATACAGTTGCAAAAATGAAGTAAATTTGACTTTTAATGCATGGTTATGACGTATTTTTGTAACTAGAATTACATTTTTGAAATAATGTTGACTGAAATTGTAATATCGATTGTGAGGAAAAGTAAACCGGGGTATAATAAAGTCATTCAATAAGACATGAGGTAACAAGTAATCAGGTTTTAAGAAACGGTATTTATTTCATTCCCCCCCTAAATTTGAGATAAGATATCGACTTGAATACAACTTATGTTTTAGGATTACCAGAACACACAATCAGATGACGCAGTAAAAGTACATAAGAAGAATCTAGATATCCCCTAACGAGAAAAATACGAAGGATAAGTTTGAAGAACAAGGTGGCTATTGTGCGCAAATAGTCAACAAAAGAGGAGCAAGCTTTTACATTTTGAGGTGTAATAGCACGAAATCCATAGCTGTAAGAAAATAGGTCGGAACTTACAGGAGAGCAGTCTAAAGAGAAAATGCAATTAACACAAAGAACTTGACATACCAATGAGGAACAGTTTTAAAAGACACAAAAGTTAACATGTACATATTAGAAATGAATAAGTATTAAAGGGGAGGCTTTCTGAATAGAAGGTCTCCTTTTTAAATTTCTATAAATATCTTGCTTGGGAAAAAACTTTAGCATACAATAAGATGAGAAAGAGTATGAAAGGAGTTTTATCATGATTTCAGAAAAAATGTACCAGTTAGGCAGTCATCGCTCTGTTATTCGTGAAATTTTCGAATATGGTAAAAAACGTAAGTCAGAGATAGGTGAAGATAAGGTATTTGATTTTAGTCTTGGTAACCCAAGTGTACCAGCACCAGCATGTGTAAATGAAACGATTATTGAGTTGTTAAACACAGAGGACCCTATCCTTTTACATGGATATACTTCTGCACAAGGTGACTTTAATGTTCGTAAGACCATCGCAGATTATGTAAATGGAAAGCACCAGACATCTATTGGACCAGATGACATCTATATGACCATGGGAGCAGCAGCTTCACTTTGTGTAGGATTCAAAGCAATCTGTCTTCCAGGAGATGAATTTATTACATTCACTCCATATTTTCCAGAATACCGCGTTTTTGTTGAGGCAATGGGCGGAACATTAGTGGAAGTACAATCCAATCAGAAAACATTCCAGATTGATTTTAACAATTTTGAAAAAGCAATTAACCCTAAAACAAAAGCAGTTATTATTAACAGTCCAAACAATCCTTCAGGCGTTATTTTCACAGAAGAAAGCATTATTAAGCTTTCAGCACTGTTAAAAGCAAAATCAGAGGAATATGGACATCCAATTTACTTGTTCTCGGATGAACCTTATCGTGAACTGGTATACGATGATATTAAAGTGCCATATTTAATCAACTACTATGATAATACATTTGTATGCTATTCCTATAGTAAATCACTTTCACTTCCAGGTGAACGTATTGGATACATAGTTGTTTCAAATAAAATGGAACAGAATAGAGAAATCTACGCAGCAGTATGTGGTGCAGGCAGAGCACTTGGTTATGTTTGTGCAAGCAGTCTGTTCCAGCAGGTGATTGCAAGATGTATTGATAAAACTGCTGATATCAGCATTTACAAGAAAAACAGAGACTTATTATACAATGGATTAACAGAACTAGGTTACTATTGTGTTAAACCAGATGGGGCATTCTATCTATTTGTTCAGGCATTAGAAGAGGATGCAACGGCATTCTGTGAAAAGGCAAAGAAATATGAATTGCTTCTTGTACCAGGGGATGACTTTGGAACAAAAGGGTATGTAAGAATTGCTTACTGTGTAACAACAGAGCAGATTGAAAATTCTTTACCAGCATTTAAAAAGCTGGCAGAGGAATATAAGAAATAAATGAAAGAGTGTTATAGGTCAGTATAGCATATGTGAAGTTTGTTAGGACTCTATGTCAAGTGGTGTCGTTTGCTTATTAGATTAACGTCATTACTGGGCATAGAGTTTTTTGCTGTCCATTATGTCTCAAATCTCAATCGTTTATTATAGAGGAAAGCAGGAAGTGGAGTAAACAGGGAAAATATAGAATGTTTTTGAAACTTTTATATCCAACCACCATCCAGACGTAGAATCTGACTCGTCATATAATTATGACCAGTTGCTATGGAGTAAGCAAGTTCTCCCACTTCTTCAGGGCGTCCCATGCGACAGGATGGGATTTCGTCTATTAAAGCGTTCCTGTCTTCTGGTTCTAGAAACTGATTCATTTCGGTATCAATACAGCCACATGCGATTGCATTTACCTGGATATTGCTTGGTGCCAGTTCCTTCCCTAGAGCTTGTGTAAAGGCATTGATCCCACCTTTTGTAGCACTATAAGCAACTTCACAAGAAGCCCCAACGACACCCCATACGGAGGAAATGTTTATTATTTTTCCGCCGCCATTGGCAAGCATAAATGGAATTACTTGAGAGCTGCAATTGTACACAGAGGTAAGGTTTGTACTGATAATTTCGTTCCATTCATCAGGTTTCATGTCTTGAAGCAGTCCAATTTTTGAAATGCCAGCATTGTTTATAAGAACATCAATGGTTCCAAAATGAGATTTGATTTCTTCATAAAATCTGCTTACGGTTTCATAGTCGCCTACATTTCCTTGTAGAGAAAGGCAGGAAGTTCCCAGACTCAGAATTTCTTCTTCTAAAGATTTCATAGCCTCTATATTAGAAATGCAATTGATTACCACATTCCAGCCATTTTTGGCAAACGTAAGAGCACAGGCCTTACCGATTCCCCTTGAAGAACCTGTAATAAAAACTGTTTTTTTCATGATTGTCACTCCTGTTAATAAGTATTACATATCTCTTCCGAGCTAAACACCCAATGAGTGTATGTCTATGTAAGTATATCATATGCATAGAAATGTTTCCAAAACAGAAAAAGTTGATATTACAAAAGCTATCTGTTATACTAAATAAGTTAGTTAGAATTTTTAGGAAAAAGATTGATAGGTATAGGATGAGTAAATGAAAAAGAAATCGGGACAAATATTTATAAGAGGATTTGTAAAAACATTTTTAAGTGTGTGCGCGTTAGTGCTAATATTTTTTGCAAGTTATAAGCTAACGGGAGTGTATTTAGAGAAAAACGGGGAAAAGAACTCCGGCGATAAAATAAATATGCAGCGAGAAGGAAGAATTGATTCTGTTGCGTTTAATCTGATATTCTGCTTGAACGAAACAAGCAAAGAATTAGAACAAGTTGTTTTGGAAACATTGAATACTAAGACAGATTGTCTTGTATATACTACGATTCCAATGAATACAAGACTTGCTATGTCTAACGAGCTTTATCAGGAATTTTGCCAGAATAACAGTGATGTACCACAGATTATATCATTTGATTCATTTAAGGATTATGTGAAACCAGCGGAATACTATGATTTTGCAGCAAAGTTAGTAGATGATGCATTAGGTATTGATATCAGCTATTATACAATTGTTCCATTAGATGTATTTGCTGATGTATTTGTTAAAGAAAAAGATCATGTTGAATTAACAGAGACAGTAAAAAAGACAGTTTCAGAGTTTGATGAAACAAGGATTATTAATTATTTGACTGATTTTTATAAAAACACAAAAAGCAATCTGTCATTGGAACAGAGATTAACGTATACTCCAGCACTATCCAAAGTTGTATGGGAAGATGTCATATATCATGTGATTCCTGGACAAGACGAAAGCATGGGATATGTAATTGATACAGAAAAGTCAACTGCAATCTGGGATGCTATGAGGAATAATTACGTAGCGGAAGAGATTAAGGGACTTGTAGGACTTGCAGAAAGGGTATCGTTAGACAAAAATATCATTATATACAATGGAAGTGGTATCAATGGTCTTGCAAGCAATATACAGGATAAGTTAGAAGCAGAGGGCTATACAATAAGTCAAATAGGAAATTATACAAGCAGTGATGTACAGAATACCATTATTCAAGTAAAAGAAAAGGGACTTGGTAATGATTTGATTTCTTACTTTAAAACTGCAACCGTCGAAATTAATGAGAATATGCCGGATGGGGTAGACATACAAATTATACTTGGAAAATCAGAGTCTGCATCGTAAGGTGAAACTACAGGAATTGTTGTAAAGGAATGACTATATGGAAGCGAAAGTAAACATAATGGGACTGGACGTTGATTTAATCAGCACTGACTTATTTACTAGAAGAATGGAAGAGTATTTAACCAACGACTATCTCAATTTAATATTTATACTATCCACAACAATGGTATATGATGCAATGGAAAATGAGGCTTATAAAGAGACTCTTTCCAAAGCGGATATGCTCATTCCGGGCGAGGAAGCGATGCTTACAGAGTTCCACGTGGATGCGCTTAGAGAAACAGGAATTGTAACCAATTACCGTTGTATGTATCAGATGCTGGATGCTATCAAGGATGATAATAAAACAATGTATCTGGTAGGAGTTGATGAATTGGAAATGAAGCGCTTTATGAAGTTAAGTAAAGAACTTTTTCCAGGTATAAATATTTTAGGTGCATATTGTGTATCGGAAGAAATAAATATGGAACTGGTAGTAAATGAAATTAATGGAGCCTATCCAGATATTCTGACGGTGATTATGAATTCACCAGAACAGGAAAACTGGATTGTTGAAAATAGTGCAAAAATAAATGCCAAGCTTTGTATTGGAATTGGTGGAGTGATTAAAAAAATGTTAGAAGAATACAAAGAAGCACCAGTCCTTTTCCGTAAGCTAGGTTTAGAAGCTGTGTATAGTAAGCATATTAAAAAGGCTATTATTAAGCTAAGGAAGCTATGGCAAAATCGTATATTCGAACGTAAGGTAGAACATTATAAAAATAAAAAAGGTGAATAGTTGGATAGAAACATGAATGACAGAAAAACGAGACAGAATAGTAAATGGATTAGATTACTGATTATTACAATAGGGACATTTATAATGGGGGCAGGGGTTAATCTGATTTATGAACCTATGAATATGGTTGTAGGTGGAGTTTCAGGTTTAGCGATTGTTGTGAAGAAGGTTACAGAAGGAGTTATAAAAGGCGGGGTACCAGTATGGATTACTACAGCGGTTGTCAATATTCCTTTGTTACTCTTTGCATTAAAGGTTAAGGGTGCAAACTTTGTGAAAAGAACTTTATTTGCAACAGTTACATTTACATTAGCATTATACATTATTCCAAGTTACAGCATTATTGAGGGTGATAGATTTCTTGCAGCCATAGCAGGAGGAATGCTTACTGGAACAGGACTTGGCTTAGTATTTCGTAACGGTGGTTCTACTGGAGGAACCGATCTATTAGGTACAATTCTAAATCATTATTTTCCAAATTATTCAGTTGCCAACATGTTATTGTTTGCTGATTGTACTATTATAGTGCTAGGAGCATTTATCTTTGGTATCAACAGCGCTTTATATGCGGCACTAGCAGTATATGTTACAACTAAAATACTAGACAATCTATTAGAGGGAATGAAATTTGCGAAACTGGCTTATATCATTTCAAATGAGCCAGATAAAATGTCAGCTCACGTAATGGAAACACTAGGACATGGTGCAACCTTTATTGAAGCCCAGGGTGGATATACAAAAGAAGCAAAGAGAATGCTTATGTGTGTTGTATCAAACAAACAAATTGTTAAATTAAAGGAATGTGTTGCGGAAATTGATCCAAACAGTTTTCTAATTATTTCAGATGCTAGGGAAGTATTAGGTGAAGGTTTTATTGAAATTGACTATTAAACACCCCTAATTTTTAGGCAAAAAAATAGGTATTCGTCGAAAATAAAATTTAGTATACAAAATATACAAAACCCTAAAAAGTAATTTGTGGAAATGGGATATGGTTTTACACGGACAAATAGTGTATCATATCCTTATGAGTGAGGTACGGAAATAGTACCGTATAACTTTTTAGGGAGGAAAGCAATAATGGCAAGCTTATCATTAAAGAATATTAATAAAACATATCCTAATGGATTTGTAGCAGTACATGATTTCAATTTAGAGATCGAAGATAAAGAATTCATCATCTTCGTAGGTCCTTCAGGTTGTGGTAAATCTACAACACTTCGTATGATTGCTGGTTTGGAAGAAATTACTTCTGGTGAATTATGGATCGGCGACAAAATGGTTAATGATGTAGAACCAAAAGATAGAGATATTGCGATGGTATTCCAGAACTATGCTTTATATCCACATATGTCAGTATATGATAACATGGCTTTCGGCCTTAAGTTAAGAAAGACACCAAAGGATAAGATTGACAAATTAGTTCACGAAGCAGCTAAGATCCTTGACATTGAACATTTATTAGATAGAAAACCAAAGGCTTTATCAGGTGGTCAGAGACAGCGTGTTGCTATGGGACGTGCTATTGTTCGTAATCCTAAGGTATTCCTTATGGATGAGCCTTTATCAAACTTGGATGCTAAATTACGTGTTCAGATGCGTATCGAGATTTCCAAATTACATCAAAGACTTGAAACAACAATCATTTACGTAACACATGACCAGACAGAGGCTCTTACACTTGGAACAAGAATCGTTGTTATGAAAGATGGTGTTGTACAACAGGTTGATGCTCCAATTGACTTATATCAGAGACCAAAGAACTTATTCGTAGCTGGATTCATTGGTTCACCTCAGATGAACTTCATTGAATCAAAAGTTGTAAAATCTGGTTCAGACGTAATGTTAATGTTCGGTTCTCATTCTATTAAATTACCTGAGAACAAGGCTCAGATTCTTCTTGACAAAGGATATGAAAACAAAACAGTTATCATGGGTATTCGTCCAGAAGATATTAAAGATGAAGAAATCTTCATTAACTCTACTCCAGACGGAGTTATTGAAGCAACTATCAAAGTTTATGAAATGCTTGGTGCTGAAGTATTCTTATACTTCTCAATCGACCAGTTCGAATTAACAGTACGTGTTAATCCTCGTACAAATGCTCGTCCAGGTGATACAATCAAACTTGCATTTGATTTATCCAAGATTCATGTATTTGATAAGGAAACTGAAAAAATTATCTGCAATTAATAGTGGATGTGCAACATATTGTAAGTTAGAACATAAAAAGACACCTGTGGAACGAAAGTTCTACAGGTGTTTTTTTCAATTTATATGCAATTTCGTTTCATGCTATTGGTATTATATTGTTCACTAAATAAACAATATAATACCAACTCTTTTTTGACTATTTAATATAAATTTTACAACTAACCTATTCTACTTTTATTTACTTTTTAACAAATTGGTGATAAAATGACAAGGAATAAGAACAGAAAATAGCTAAAAGGAGTGTAGGGAATGATTTCAAATCAGATTCTTCAAAATACAATTGAGGGACTTAAAGCTATTACAAGGACAGATATTTGTGTAATGGATACAGAAGGTAAGGCATTAGCAGCAACCATTTCCAATGCCGATGACTATGAACAGGCAGTATTAGCTTTCGTAGAATCACCAGCGGACAGCCAGGTCTTACAAGGTTTTCAGTTTTTTAAAGTATTTGATGAACATCAGTTAGAGTATGTAATATTAGCAAAAGGTGATAGTGAAGATGTGTATATGATCGGTAAGATTGCATCATTCCAGATTCAGAACCTTTTGGTTGCATATAAAGAGCGTTACGATAAAGATAACTTTATAAAGAATCTATTATTAGACAATTTATTGCTTGTGGATATTTACAACAGAGCGAAAAAGCTTCATATTGATACAGAAGTAAGAAGAGTTGTATTTTTAATTGAAACAAAAAATGAAAAGGATGTGAATGCTTTAGAAACAGTTCGTGGATTGTTTGCAAGCAAAACAAAGGATTTCATTACTGCGGTTGATGAGAAAAATATCATTTTAGTGAAAGAACTGAAACAGTCAGAATCTTACGATGATTTAAGTAAAACTGCAAAAGTAATCGTGGATATGCTGAATACTGAAGCAATGACAAAAGTTCATGTTGCATATGGTACAATTGTAAATGAAATTAAGGATGTTTCCCGTTCTTACAAAGAAGCAAAGATGGCTTTAGATGTAGGTAAGATTTTCTACAGTGGAAGAAACGTGGTAGCTTATAATAATCTTGGAATAGGCCGTTTGATTTATCAATTGCCTATGCCACTTTGCAAAATGTTTATACGCGAAATTTTTGATGGCAAATCACCAGACAGTTTTGATGATGAAACATTAACTACTATCAATAAATTTTTCGAAAACAGCTTGAATGTATCAGAGACATCGAGACAGTTATATATTCACAGAAATACGCTTGTATACCGTCTTGATAAGCTGCAGAAGAGCACAAATCTTGACTTAAGAGTATTTGAAGATGCAATTACTTTTAAGATTGCACTTATGGTTGTGAAATATATGAAGTACATGGAGAGTTTAGATTAAAAGAGGAAGGAATGCCAAACGAGATGGGTATAGAGACAAAAGAAATACCTCCGATAGTCTTAGAAGGCGTCTCGAAGACTTATCGAAGTGATGTCTTAGCATTAAATGATATAGATGTTCGAATTGAAAAAGGTGAATTTGTATTTGTTGTAGGGGCCAGTGGTTCTGGTAAGTCCACCTTTATTAAATTAATAATGAAAGAAATTGAGCCTACTAAAGGAAAAGTATTTGTAAACGGCAGGGATTTATTGAGACTTAGAAGAAAGCAAATACCAATACTTAGAAGGAGCATTGGAGTTGTATTTCAAGATTTCCGTCTGTTAAAAGATAGAACTGTTTTTGAAAATGTAGCATTTGCCCAGAGGATTATTGGCGCATCAAAACATGACATTAAAAAAAGGGTGCCAGAAGTATTGGCTTTGGTTGGATTATCAGAGAAAATTCATGCTTATCCTAGGGAATTATCTGGTGGAGAGCAGCAAAGGGTTGCGTTAGCAAGAGCCCTTGTAAATCGACCAACACTTTTATTGGCGGATGAGCCAACGGGCAATCTAGATCCAAAAAACTCGTGGGAAATTATGGAACTTCTTGAGCAGATAAACAGGAATGGAACAACAGTTGTAGTAGTTACTCATAATCAGGAAATTGTAAACATGATGAAGAAGAGAGTAATTGCCCTACATAAGGGCGTTCTTGTAAGTGACGAGAAAAAGGGTGGATACAACTATGAATAAGATAAGTTTATTAGGATACTGCATTTCGCAAGGGTTTAAGAACTTAAAGCGTAACCGCATGTTTTCTCTTGCTTCTGTAGGTACGATTACCGCCTGTTTGTTTTTGTTTGGTATTTTCTTTTCAATACTAATGAATTTTCAATTTATTATTGATAATGCAGAAACATCGGTAGGAGTAACCGTATTCTTTGATGAAGGAATAACGGATAAAGGAATTAAAACCATTGGTGAACA
>CALFNR010000006.1:0-8276 GCA_937903005.1 uncultured Lachnoclostridium sp.
GAAGCTATTATGTAGGAGACCAAGTAACGAAAGAAGATATAGAAGCAAAATTCGATAATGGCGTGTTGTCCTTGAAAGTTCCGAAAAAAGAGGCAATTGAGAAGAAAGAAGACAATTATATTCTAATTGAGTAATCCAGCAATGAAATATAAGAATTTCTTATAATAGTAGGGGTGCGGTATACAGTGCCCCTTCTTTTGATCTAAGCAGTGATGATACAATTTTTGGAGGGATTATAATGAAAATGAAAAAACATTTATGACTCAGTTTTGCGAATTATCTGGTATAACAATGTTAACAGGCTATGCCCGAAATATAACAATTAGAAAAAGATAAAAATAAAGCCACATGTTACAAAAAAACCAACTGTGTAAACCAGTTATAGTTTAGCAAGCGTAGTTTGGTTTAAAGGAAGTGTAACATGTGGCTGAGCATTTCTAGTTAAGATATCATGATAACTCTTAGAAAATGTACCACTAAATGTTAGGACAACTCCGTAACCTTGCAAACATCTCCACCTTGCAGATAGTTAAATGAAATGGAATCACCAATATCATGTCGAATAATTCCAATCTGTTCTGACACATTGAAATCAAAGATTTCTTTATAGCCTTCTAACATCACATAATAGTGTGTATTCCCTTCAATAACAACTTGTGCTATTTTCTTAATCACACCCGATGCCGTTCCAGATACTTCGGAATCCTTATTCACTAAGTTGGAGTTTTTTAGTTGTGTAATATAATTATTTTCACATTCCGTTATCGTATCACCGGTAGCAACAATTGTATACTGTTCAATATTAATCATTGCATATTTCTTCACAAGACCAGCACTGTCTTTCAAAGTCAAGATGTAAGTAGGCTCATTTGCCACGTTTAAAAGAAGAGGGAAAGTAGCACGGTAACCAAGGTTCTGTACTTTACCTTCCGCTGATTGCATAGCCGAATACTCTTTCGCGCCAGAAACAGAGTAGTATTTTGTTTCCGCTGTTCTCTGGTTACATAAGATAAATCCAACTAAAGATTCATCGCCACCAACACTTGTAACACCAGTGTACATCCATACATCATCATTTAAGGCAATATAGTTATAACCTTCGGTTGTCTGAAGACAATCCTTCTGGCTAAATAATGTATTTAAATATCCATGCTTTAATGTACCATAGTAATCATAATAGCCAACAAGTAACTCAGAAGAGTAAACGCGGTCTACCCAAGTAGGAACCTCATCAATTTTATAGTTTTTGTATTCGCCTGTAACAGCATTGACAAGCACTACATTTTTGATAGCGCGTCCACCAAATAAACCGATTTTGTAGTCAGCAGCAGGACAGATCCAGTAAGGAGTTCCTTCATCGTCAATTTCGAAATTGATTTGGTCAAAAATATAAGTTGGAAAACGGAAACGTATATAACGGTAAATATTACGGTTAAAATGCTCCGCATCTGTGTATTTCATGCCTTGGCTTAATTTAACGCATTCCACTTGCTGTGTTGCCATGTCTATTTTCATGTAGGCAGGAATGCCAGAACCACGATTGCTGAACCATTTAAAAAGGTTACCATAACGCAAAGGGGTAACACGTACAGGGCGGTTCTTGTAGTTAATCTGTGTATAATGTTCGCTGACCTCAAACTGAGAAACATATTCTACCATGCTGCCCATTTTTCTAGAACCAAGTAAAGATGCACTGTCACGATCCAGTAGAGGAATCTCATTGTAAGAAATCTGTTGAATATCTTCTTGGAAGTTACCATCTGTGATATTGATAAGCTTTTGATATTTCTTTGCATTTACAATAGGAGAAGATAGAACTGACCCCACAATGAAAATTACAATAAGTAGTCCAGTTGCAATAGTCAAGCTGTAAGTTAATTTGCTTTGTTTTAAAAGCTTAATTAAATGTAATTTTTTATCAACTTGCTGTACCACTTTAAATTTTTTGCGTTGCAGAATTGCAGCAGAAACCGTTAATATGATAAAAAGTAAAATGATAAATCCCCAAAAACCTTCAGAATGAATGTTGATGGCAGGCAATGCTACATAATAATAGATTCCACCAAGCACTAACGTAACGGCGATAGAGATTAGCGTAATCTTTAGTTTTATAGACTTTTTCATTAAGACGCCTCCTTTATTTCAATAAGCCTATCATATATAAATGCGAAGAAAATGTCAAATTTATATATACGTTCTCTTGACGAATACCCCTATGGGGTATATACTGTAAGCAAATCTAGACTTAAAGGAGGTTAGAATGGAATGATAAAAGATGAACACGTTTCGGCTGAAGAGGACATTTGCTGTTGTTCGGCAAAACATAAGGAACGAGATGAAAAGGAAATGCGTGATTTAATGAATCGCCTTAAGAGAATAGAAGGTCAGGTAAGAGGAATCGAGAAAATGGTTGAGAAAGATGCATATTGTACCGATATACTGACTCAAGTATCAGCGGTTAGTGCAGCTTTAAACAGTTTTAACAAAGTTCTGCTTGCAAACCATGTAAGAACTTGTGTGGCTGAGAATATACGAAATGGCAACGATGAAATAATTGATGAATTGGTTTCTTTGTTACAAAAGTTAATGAAGTAAGATGGAAGGCAGGAAATAGAGATGGAACAATACAATGTAACAGGTATGAGCTGTGCAGCCTGCAGTGCCAGAGTGGAAAAAGCAGTATTAAAAGTACCAGGTGTAACGAGCTGCTCTGTGAGTCTGCTTACTAATTCAATGGGAGTAGAGGGAACAGCGACACCACAAAGCATTATGGATGCTGTGAAAGAAGCAGGTTATGGGGCAACTTTGAAAGATAGAGGACATGATAGGTCAAAACAAACAGGACCAGATTATAGTGATATGCTAAAAGATACGGAGACACCAAAGATGCGAAAGAGGTTAATTGCTTCTATGTGTTTGCTGCTTCCCCTTATGTATGTGTCCATGGGACATACCATGTTTGGATGGAAACTTCCGCAATTTTTTGATAAGAATTATATTGCAATAGGTTTACTTGAACTTTTATTCACTGTAGCTATTATGGTTATCAATCAGCACTTTTTCATCAATGGGTTCAAAGGAGCAGTAAAGGGAGCACCCAATATGGATACACTAGTAGCCCTAGGTTCCAGCGCATCCTTTGTATATAGTGTCTATGCATTATTTGCTATGACTGATGTTAATGTCGTTGAAAATGCTGATGCTATGGCTCATTATATGCATGAATTTTACTTTGAATCAGCAGCGATGATCGTAACATTAATTACCGTTGGAAAAATGCTGGAAGCAAGGTCAAAAGGAAAAACAACGGATGCGCTAAAAGGGCTTATGAAATTAGCAGCTAAAACTGCAGTAGTTGTGAAAGATGGACAAGAAATTCAGGTGCCAATTGAACAAGTGAAGATTGGTGACAGATTCGTAGTCAGACCAGGAGAAAACATACCGGTAGACGGTATTGTAATAGAAGGAACCAGTGCTGTAGATGAGTCGGCTTTGACTGGAGAAAGTATTCCTGTTGATAAAGTACCAGGAGACAGTGTAAGCGCTGCAACAATGAATCAGTCTGGATTTATGACATGTGAAGCAACAAGAGTTGGAGAAGATACCACATTATCTCAAATTATTCAGATGGTAAGTGATGCAGCAGCCACCAAGGCGCCGATTGCCAAAATAGCAGATCGTGTGTCAGGGGTTTTTGTTCCTGTAGTGATTGGAATTGCCGTCATTACATTTGCTGCATGGATGGTAGCAGGACAGACATTTGGCTACGCACTTGCCAGAGCAATTTCCGTTTTAGTCATTAGCTGTCCATGTGCGTTAGGACTTGCAACACCAGTTGCCATTATGGTTGGGAATGGAATGGGTGCGAAAAGTGGGATTATGTTCAAAACAGCAGTATCCTTAGAAGAAACAGGTAAAATACAAATTGTTGCATTAGACAAGACAGGAACCATTACAAAAGGGGAACCAAAAGTTACCGATTATTATGTGGAAGAAGGATTCCAAGAAGAAGAACTGCTTAAGACCGCATATGCATTAGAACAGAAAAGTGAACATCCATTGGCAAAAGCAATTGTTGCAGAAGCAAGGAATCGAGACATTCCAAGCGTTCTGCTGGAAGATTTTAAAGCGGTTGCAGGTAATGGTTTAATGGGCAAGGCGAGTGATGTTCAATTGGCAGGCGGAAAGCTGGAATATATCGAGAACCATGCAAGCATAAGTAAAAAGGCAAAAGAAATGGCATCAAAGTTTGCTTCTCAAGGAAAGACACCTTTATTCTTTAGTAAAGGGGAACAGCTTGTTGGAATGATTGCGGTAGCAGATGTGATAAAAGAAGATAGTCCACAGGCGATTAAAGAACTTAAAAATCTGGGAATACACGTTGTCATGCTTACAGGTGATAACAAAAAGACAGCAAAAGCAATCGCAGAACAAGCAGGAGTGGATGAAGTGGCTGCAGGTGTGCTTCCAGATGGAAAAGAAGCAGTTATCAAGCAGTTAATGAAAAAAGGAAAAGTTGCTATGGTGGGAGATGGAATTAACGACGCACCGGCATTAACCAGAGCAGATATTGGAATTGCAATTGGCGCTGGAACGGATATCGCAATTGATGCGGCAGATGTTGTACTTATGAAAAGCAGTTTATCAGATGTACCAGCAGCAATCAGGTTGAGTCGTGCAACACTTAGAAACATTCATGAGAATCTGTTTTGGGCATTCTTTTATAATATAATTGGAATACCACTTGCAGCAGGTGTATGGGTACCACTATTTGGCTGGAGTTTAAGCCCGATGTTTGGGGCAGCGGCAATGAGTCTTTCTAGTTTCTGTGTTATTACAAATGCATTGCGTTTGAATTTATTCAAAATGCATGAAAATAAAAAAGATAAAATTCAAAAAGGTTCTTGCAAAATGGGACCGCTATTAGAGGAGGAAAACAATATGACAATCGAAGTAAAAGTAAAAGGTATGATGTGTGGACATTGTGAAGCAAGAGTAAAGAAGGTAGTAGAAGCACTTGAAAACGTAGAAAGTGCAGAAGCAAGTCATGAAAAGGAAAACGTTATCATTCACGCTACAGAAGAACTTAGTGATTCTGTTATTAAGGAAACAATTGAAAATGAAGGGTATGAAGTAACTGAAATTTTACGCTAAAAATTAACTATTTATTTTTTCGCTAAAAACTGTTAGAATAAAGCTTAGCGACTAAAAAGAAACATGGAGAGGTTTAAAGTGAAGATTTTATTTATTTCGTTAGGCTGTGACAAGAATTTGGTAGACAGCGAAGTTATGATAGGCCTTGTTAGGGAAAGAGCGTTTGAGTTAACCGATGACGAGCAGGAAGCTGATGTCATTGTTGTCAATACATGCTGCTTTGTAAATGATGCAAAAGAAGAAAGCATCAACACAATTTTAGAAATGGCTGAACTTAAGAAAACTGGAAAATTGAAAGCGTTAATTGCAACAGGATGTCTTGCACAGCGTTACCGCGAAGATATCGAAAAAGAAATTCCAGAAGTAGATGCCATTATTGGTACAACAGGATACGAAGATATTGTTACTGCCATTGACAATGCACTAGGTGGTACAAAATCAGAATTCTTTAAGGATTTATCCTATTTACCAGATACAAAACACAAAAAACGTGTGAATACAACAGGTGGATATTATTCTTACCTAAAAATTGCAGAAGGATGCGATAAGAATTGTACTTATTGTATTATTCCAAAAATCCGTGGAAACTACAGAAGTGTTCCAATGGAAGATTTAATTGAAGAAGCAAAACAGCTTGCAGACAATGGAGTTGTAGAGCTTATGTTAGTTGCCCAGGAAACAACCCTTTACGGAGTTGATATCTATGGCAAAAAAATGCTTCCAGAACTTTTAAAAGAATTATGTAAAATCGATGGATTACAGTGGATCCGTATTTTATACTGTTACCCAGAAGAAATTACAGATGAGTTAATCGAAGTAATGAAAACAGAAGAGAAAGTATGCAACTATCTTGATATTCCAATTCAGCATGGTTGCGACCGCATCTTAAAACGTATGGGCCGCCGTACCAATAAGCAGGAAATTGTGGATATTGTAGAAAAGCTTAGAGAAAATATTCCTGATATTACGCTAAGAACAACATTAATCACAGGTTTCCCTGGTGAAACAGAGGAAGAACATGAAGAATTAATGCAGTTCGTGGAAGATATGAGATTTGACCGTTTAGGTGTATTCACATATTCTCCAGAGGAAAATACGCCTGCCGCTCTATTAAAAGACCATATTGACGAAGAAGTAAAAGAACGTCGTCGAGATGAATTAATGGAAGTACAACAGGAAATTGCCTTTGAGCATGCGCAAGATGCAATATCTACTAAATTAAAAGTTTTGATAGAGGGTAAACTACCAGAAGATAATGTATTTATCGGCAGAACTTATAAAGATGCACCAAGTGTAGATGGTTATATCTTTGTAAATTCTTCTTCTGAACTTATTTCAGGTCAGTTTGTAGATGTTTTTGTAACAGATGCAAAAGAGTATGATCTGATTGGTGAAGTTGTCTGGGAATAATCCTATGAATATGTCCAGCAGTTTTATTTCTTGATGATAGAAATAGGGCTGCTGGAATAAATATATAATGAAAAATTTAGAAAAGAGGATGCATATGAATTTACCAAATAAGCTTACCATGTTAAGAGTGTGTATGATTCCATTCTTTATTTTTTTTCTTCTGAATACGTCCATTCCCAATGGAAACTATATTGCCTGTGCAATTTTTGTCGCAGCCAGCATGACGGACTGGTTTGACGGCTATCTTGCCAGAAAGCACAATTTAGTAACCAATTTTGGAAAGTTTATGGATCCGCTGGCAGATAAATTACTTGTTTCATCTGCATTGATTTGTTTTACCGCTATGGATTCTATTAAATTACCAGCGTGGATTGTAATTGTGATTATCAGTCGTGAATTTATCATTAGTGGTTTCCGTTTAATTGCTTCCGATAATGGTGTTGTAATAGCAGCAAGTTATTGGGGTAAGTTTAAAACCGTATCTCAGATGATTATGTCTATTCTTCTTATATTACATTTTGATAACAAAGGATTTCATGTAGCTGAACAGATTTTCATATACATATCGGTTATCTTAACGATTGTATCATTAGTAGACTACATTGCAAAGAACAAGAATGTATTATCAGAAGGGAGCAAATAATTCATGCAGGCGGAGATTATTAATGTAGGTACAGAACTTTTAATGGGTAATGTGGTGAATACCAATGCAGCATATCTTGCAAAAGAATGTACAAAATTAGGGATTGGCATTTACTATCAGACGGTAGTAGGAGATAATGAAAAACGGTTAGCAGAAGCAATTGAAACTGCAAAAACCAGAACTGAATTGATTATCTTGACAGGTGGATTAGGCCCTACAGAAGATGATATGACCAAAGAAACTGTGGCAAAAGTATTTCAGAAGAATCTGATAGAGGATGAAACAGTAAAAAATGAAATCCGCGAATTATTTGAGCGAAAAGGCGCAAAAGAGATTCCAAAGAATAATTGGAAACAGGCATTTGTTCCAGAGGGCGCAAAGATTCTTCATAATGGTAATGGGACTGCGCCAGGTCTTATTGTAGAGGAAGGAAAAAATATAGTTATTTTGCTTCCAGGACCACCAAGAGAATTGTGTCCAATGTTTGCAGATAAAGTGGTTCCGTATTTGCGTTCCAAACAAGACTCGGTTTTTGTGTCAAAAATGGTGAAAATCTGTGGAGTAGGTGAAAGCAGAGTAGCCGAAGAAATCAAAGATCTAATTGAAAAGCAGAATAACCCTACGATTGCAACTTATGCTAAGACAGGTGAAGTTCATATTCGAGTCACTGCAAGCGGAGAGGACGAATCACAAGCTAAGAAATTAGTGAAACCAGTTGTAAAAGAATTGAAAAGCCGTTTTGGTGATCATATATATACAACGGATGAAGCGATTAATCTTGAGGATTGTGTCGTTAAGCTCTTAACCAAACATGAGCTTACAATGGTTACAGCAGAATCTTGTACAGGAGGCTTAATTGCATCTGCCATTGTCAATGTTCCTGGAGCATCAGAAGTATTAAAGGAAAGTTTTGTTACCTATTCGAATAAGGCAAAACGAAAATATTTAGATGTTAGCAAAAGCACTTTGAAAAAATATACAGAGTATAGTGAAAAATGTGCTAAGGAAATGGCTAGAGGAGCCGCATTAGTGAACGACAGTGATGTTTCCGTTGCCGTTACAGGAATTG
>CALFNR010000007.1:0-8344 GCA_937903005.1 uncultured Lachnoclostridium sp.
AGTTTATGTCTTTCAATATCATCTTTTTCTTACTGTTTTCTTCGACTTCGAAACAGATATTCTTTAACTCTAACATAAGACTTCCTCCGTTTTGTACATTCTTTAATTAGTATAGTCACATTAGAATCGAAATGCAAGGAATACGACAAAAAAAGATTTATGTAGACATTTGAATCTACATAAATCTTCATCTATCTAATCATCTAATTTCGTGATGTCGATGCCTGGTTCAAAAAATTCATAATAAATATGTTCCTCTGACACACCAAGAGAAACAAGATTATGGTACATGGTTTTCATGAACGGTACTGGTCCGCAAAAATAAAAATCTGCATCTAATGGCAAATTTCCCTCCATCCATTCTTTGCTGATTCTTCCACACACGTCATAATCTTTTCCCGCTACTTCTCCTTCAAGAGGTCTCGTGTAGAAAATCTTTGTTTCTACATTATGATAATGGTCGGATATGGCTTTTATCTCCTCTTGGAAGGAATGAAAGCTGCTATTTCTTGTACTATAGAGCAAATGCGCTTTTCTATCTGTTCCTTCCAATGCTTCTGCCATCGCAAGCATTGGAGTCACTCCAATTCCGCCACCTATGAATACAGCCGCTCTTTCATTCTCCTGAAGAACAAATTTTCCTGCTGGTGCAGTGGATAAAAGCAAGTCACCCTTTTCCACCTTATCACAAAGGAGGGGACTGACAGCACCATATTCTTCTCTCTTTATACTGATTCGGTAATAGTCCCCTTTGTATTTGGATGATAAGGAATACGCTCTTGGCTTACTTGTTTCGTTATCATTTATTTTTACTTTTACCGTTATAAACTGCCCCGGCAAATAGTCTGGAAGTGAACTGCCATCTACATTTTTTAAATATAACGATGTGGTAACATCATCCTCCTGTACCTTATCTACTACCAATAATTCTTTAAAGCCCTTCCATGTTGTCATCTGGTACCTCCCTATAGTTCTATTCTATCGTTAAGTTCACGACTGTCGATTTCACTTTTGACATAGCTTCTAATGAATATCTCATTTTCCCAACGCTAATACCGGAACTCTTCATTCCTAAAAATGGTAAATATTCTGACCCTCTTTCTGTCTTCCCATTAATTCCTACAGCTCCCACTTCTAACTCCTCAGCCATGAGAATTGCGCGATTAATGTCACTGGTAAAAAGAGCAGCTTGAAATCCATCTTTCCATCCATTTATGATGGATACTGCTTCTTCTTTACTATGAACCGTAATAATAGGAAGCACTGGCCCAAATACTTCTATGCAAACTAAACTCATATCTGCCGTTACCTGATCAATGAGTGTTGGCTGAATCAAATTGCCTTGACGCTCTCCTCCTGTTATCAGTTTTGCACCTTTTTGGAGTGAATCTTGTATCATTGCCCATGCAAAATCTGCTGATTTCTTATTTATTAGCGGAACCACATCTGCATTTACTTCTAACGGATTACCTATTACAAGCAATTTCATATATTCAGCAATTTTGGATATCAGTTTATCATGCACCAATTCCATTACCAATATACACTTAGCAGCTGAGCAATGCTGACCCGAGTATGAAAATGCTTCTCCCACAATATATTTTGCTGCCACATCTAAGTCTGCATCTTCGAATATTATAGTTGCAGATTTTCCACTTAACTCCATAATTGCAGGGACCAAAGAAACCTTTTTGGCAATTGCCTGTCCAACACAAGTACTTCCCGTAAAATGAATGAAATCAACCAAAGGATGCGTAACTGCATAATCTCCAGCTTCATTGCCTTTTCCAGTTACAGTTTGTAAAACTTCCTCTGGAACCCCTGCTTTTTGAAACATCTTAACAAGGTATAGTCCTGACAAACATCCTATGGAAGCTGGTTTCAGCACAACCGTATTTCCCATTGCCAAAGCAGGAGCAATCTTGGAAGCTACAAGGTTTACAGGATAATGAAATGGTGAAATTGCCAGTACTAATCCTAAAGGAAGCCGCTCCATCAAAGCAACTTTTCCTTTTTTATAACCACCTAAATTGTCTCCGTTCATAGGAGCTTTGTAGATTATTTTTGCAGTATCCGCTGTATGCCGAATCAAAGCCGCCGTTCGAATCACTTCTGATTCTGCGCTTTTTTTAGACTTCCCTACTTCGTGTAACAACAGTTCTGCTAATTCTACTCGATTCTGCTCTAACAATTCTGCTGTTTGATAAAGTATGCTCAGCCGTTCGTACAAAGAGGTATGACTCCACTTTATGAAAGCACGTTTGGCCTTTTGCATCCTTATATCAACTTCTTCTTTTGTCAATGCTGGAACCTTGCCAAGTAACGCTCCATCTACAGGTGAACGGACTTCGAGAAACTGCATTTCCATGTCATACCTCTTTCTTAGATACCCATAATCTGACATAACCTGGATCATAATAGAGAGTCAGACAAGTTAGATTATTTTATCTATAATTTTTTATAGTGTAAAGTGGCAGATTGTTCCACTCTTGTTATGCAGGATAGAAAAACCATCTTAAACATTAGAATACACAGTTCATTTTTTATTATTCTTTATTCAATTACTATCAGCATTCCTGTAGGAATCAGGATAGTGTATAATAAGTTGTGTAAATAAAAATAGAGAAGTTCCATCAGCCATGGCACAATGTTTAACAACCAAGAAAAACATAGCCAAGAAAGAAAGACTTCTCTATGAATACTAATAATAATAACAAAAACGAAAATCACCAATTGCGAAATATTATATATAATAATATATTCTGTCGTTTTTTTGACTGTATTCTTATATATTATCCTTCAAACACTTCAACCATCCTTGAGACAGCTTCTTCCATTTTTTCTTCTTCAATACCAGAATAATTAATCACAAAAACATGCTCTGCTGCACTAGCTGACTCATAATAGTAGCGAGATAGACTCGATATTCCAATCCCCTTTTCTCTGGCTTTTTTCTCTACCTCCTCATCTTTCAGTTCTGTCTTTACCGACAGAAGGAAATGTAAACCTGCATCTTCCTCGCGGATTGCAATCCTAGAAGCAAGTTTACTATTTTGAAATGCTTTCAGCATCTGATCACGCTTTCCACGATAATAATTCCGCATTCTGTTAATATGCTTTTCAAAATATCCCCTTCCTATAAATTCTGCTAGGGTATACTGCTCAAATGCAGAAACAGTACACGAATAAAATCCAAGTTCCGTCTCATACTTTTCCATTAAATGCTTAGGAAGTACCATATAACTAATACGAAACGATGGTGCTAGACTTTTCGAAAATGTATTCATATAAATTACTTTTTCCATCACATCGATACTTTGCAGTGTAGGAATCGGTTTCGTATTTAAACGAAACTCACAGTCGTACTCATCCTCTATGATGTAACGAGATTCTTTCTTGGATGCCCAGCTTAATAACTCATAACGTCTGCTAATTGGCATAACTATTCCTGTTGGGAAATGATGAGATGGCGAAATATGAAGAATATCCGCTCCACTGGCTTCTAACTCGTGCAATTTCACACCTACCTGCTCAACGGGAATATGTGCACAAGTAACACCGTTGCTTTCATATACTTTGGTAATCTTCGTATACCCCGGGTCCTCTACCGCATAAATCGGCTCTCTTCCTAAAAGCTGAATTAGTAAATGATATAAATATTCCGTCCCTGCACCAATAATAATCTGTTCTGACTCTACACTCATTCCACGAAACTGATATAAATGATCTGCAATTGCACTTCTAAGCTCCCAGACTCCTCCTACTGGCGGTGCAGTTAGCATATGCTCACTTGAGATAGAAGAGATTACTTCTCTTTGCAGTTTTGTCCAGATGGAAAATGGAAACTGTTCACGGCTAATTCGGTTGGAGGTAAAATCAGCGAATAATGGTTTTTCTTTTTCCTTTTTTAACTTAGGCTTTGTTACTGTCTTTTTTGCAGGTACCACCTGTTCTTGAATGTCTGCTACGAAGTAACCCTTTTTTTCAATTGAATAGATATATCCCTCTACCAAAAGCTGCGCATAAGCATTTTCAATGGTAATCACACTTACTTTTAGATTCTTAGCAAAATTACGCTTAGATGGCAGTTTTTCTCCTGGTTTTAACGTATGTTCTAGAATGTCCTGTTTAATTTTGCGATATAGGTATTCATACATGCTCTCTGATTTTGCTTCTTCCATTGGGTATGTAAGCATAAGCAACCTCCATTCTGGTTATGTGTTTTTCTTTCATTTTTTTCATTTGAATAAATCCAAAATAGTATAACACAAAAAAGCTCCACTTACTAGCAGAGCTTTTTAATTGATAGGAAATTCCGTTACACTCTATTTCCTATATCTTGTATTTTCTTCTAACCTTCATACGTGAGATTGCTTTTGCCATGGATGCCTTCGTATGATAATACTCTGCTACACTCTGCTTCTGACGAAGCTGTTCCTGTGCCCTAAGTTTCGCTCGTTCTGCACGTACCATATCAATTTCGTCTGGGTGTTCTGCCGTATCCGCCATGATTGTGACACGATTATTCATTACCAAAGCAAACCCCATCCCTAACACACCTTTCTCCACAGTGCCATCGTACTTGGTAACACGAATTTCACCTGGATCAACGGCAAACAGCATATTTTCATGATGTGCCTGGATGGCAACTTCTCCATCTTCCATGCAGAACACCACTTGCGTGCATTTATCAAAATAGAATTCTCGTTCAAATGTAATGACTTTTAAAAAAATTGGGTCCATCTCGCCCCTCCTACTTTGCTGTTTCACTCATCTGTTTTGCTTTCTCGATCACTTCATCTATTGTTCCTACATTGAAAAATGCTGCTTCCGGATATTCGTCCATTTCACCTTCAATTATGGCCTTAAATCCACGAATTGTTTCTTTTAATGGTACGTATTTTCCTGGAACTGATGTAAAGTTCTCCGCAACATGGAATGGCTGTGATAAGAAACGCTGTATTCTTCTGGCACGAGAAACGGTTATTTTATCCTCATCTGACAGCTCTTCCATACCCAGAATTGCAATGATATCTTGTAATTCTGCATAACTTTGAAGAATTTCCTGCACCTTTCTAGCAGTTTTATAATGTTCTTCGCCGACCACATCTGCTTCCAAAATACGTGAATTGGACTCCAGCGGATCAACTGCTGGGTAAATACCTTGTTCTACTATTTTTCTTGACAAAACGGTTGTGGCGTCCAAATGTGCAAACGTAGTAGCTGGGGCTGGATCTGTTAAGTCATCGGCTGGCACATATACTGCTTGTACAGAAGTTACCGAACCATTTTTTGTAGAAGCAATACGTTCTTGCAGTTCACCGACCTCTGTTGCCAAAGTAGGCTGATACCCAACGGCAGATGGCATTCGTCCTAATAGGGCAGACACTTCAGAACCAGCTTGTACATATCGGAAAATATTATCCACGAACAAAAGAACATTTTGATGTTTTACATCACGAAAATATTCTGCCATAGTAAGTCCTGTTTCCGCCACCCGCATTCTGGCACCAGGAGATTCGTTCATCTGACCAAATACCAACGCTGTCTTTTTAAGGACTCCACTTTCTTTCATCTCCGACCACAGGTCATTTCCTTCTCTGGAACGCTCACCTACTCCGGTAAAAATAGAATAACCACCTTGCTCCGTAGCTATGTTTCGAATCAATTCCTGAATCAGAACAGTCTTACCTACTCCAGCTCCACCAAAAAGTCCAATTTTTCCGCCTTTTGCGTAAGGGGCTAATAAGTCGATAACTTTAATGCCTGTTTCCAGAATTTCAACAACAGGACTTTGTTCTTCGAATGATGGTGGTTCTCTATGAATCACCCATTTCTCTGCATCTGTAATTTTTGGACCACCGTCAATGGTCTGGCCCAATACATTAAAAAGGCGTCCTAGTGTTTTTTCTCCCACAGGAACTTTTATTCCACTGTCAGTTGACCTAACCTCCATATCTTTGCAAAGGCCTTCACTGGCCGCCATCATAATACAGCGAACTGTATTATTTCCAATGTGCTGGGCAACTTCCATCACATCTTCTTTTCCATTGTTGTCAACAATCAGGGCATCTCTGATGTATGGAATATCCTTATCTGGAAACTCCACATCTATGACAGGTCCCATAACTGCTATAATCTTTCCTTTTTCCATTGGCTTCCTCTGAGTTCGAGGCTTTCCTCCTTTCGCTTTTGATTTATTTTTTCTGCTTTCGTTTTTGTGCTTTCGCCCCACCGATTACTTCTGTAATTTCCTGGGTAATCGCAGCCTGTCTCACCTGATTGTATTCCTTTTTTAAAGAAAACAGCATATCTTTTGCACTCTTTGTAGCAGACTCCATTGCCATCATTCTAGAATTCTGCTCTGAACAATAAGACTCAACCAGCGCACCATAAATGAAACCATTTACATAGTTGGTAATGACTCTGTCCATAATGTAATCCACAGGTGCCGCAAACTTTATTTCCTCCTGGTAAGTATCTGCTGGAATCTGTCTTTGGGAAAAATCCTTCATGTTCATGGGCAGAAGTCGTTTTGTTTCTGTAATCATGGAAAATGCGTTTTCCATCTTGGTATACACAATATAAACTTCGTCTAACTGGTTACTTTGATATAAATCCAGCACATAGTCTTCGATGACTCGAGCTCGATGCAGGGTTGGTTTCTGAACCGTATACATAAAATGCTTGTCCACTTCCAGATTTTCTTTCATAAAAAACTGCCGGCCAGCTTCTCCAACGGCAAACAGTTTGTTGTGGGTTCCCATTTTTAGAAGTTCTTGGGTCTCTTTGATTGCGTTATGATTGTATGCTCCTGCAAGACCTTTATCTGCTGTGATTACGATAAATCCTCTACGCTTTTCTTCATCTGGGATCTCATTATGCTGATCAAAGAAAATGTTGTGTACCTCTGGGATATGACGGAGTAGACGTGCAATTACAGACTGTAACGCAAAGAAATAAGGTTCTGCTTCTTCTAACTTCTTTTTAGCCGTACGAAGTTTGGAAGAAGAAATCATATACATTGCACTGGTAATCTTCATCGTATCCTGAATACTCTTCATTCTTTTTTGAATTTCCTTCGTATTTGCCATGGCTTAACCCCTACCTTTAAATTCGTTGGCAGCATCCACGATAGCTTGTGCCAGTTCATCGGAAAGCTCTTTCTTTTCATTGATTTCATTGACAATTTCAAAATGTTCACGATCGAAGAAATCTAACATGTCACTCTGAAACTGCTTCACCTCTTTTACTGGTACAGAAAGAAATACATCATGGTTTGCTGCACATAAGGTAATAACCTGTCTCGCCAGACTCATTGGATGGTAAAGTGGCTGTTTTAATAATTCCATCAAAATATGTCCGTATAACAGCTGATTTTTCGTGCTTGCATCCAAATCGGAACTGAATTGAGTGAATACTTCCATTTCTCGAAACTGGGCTAAATCAATACGAATGGTTCCAGATGCTTTCTTCATTGCCTTGGTCTGGGCTGCACCACCGACACGGGATACCGATAAACCGACATTAACAGCAGGCCGCATTCCTGCAAAGAACAAATCGGATTCCAAAAAGATCTGTCCGTCGGTAATCGAGATTACATTGGTTGGAATATAAGCAGATACATCTCCTGCTTGAGTTTCTACAATTGGAAGTGCTGTAATAGAACCTCCACCAAGATCCTCTTTTAGCTTACTGGAACGTTCCAAAAGTCTTGAATGGAGATAAAATACATCTCCTGGATAGGCTTCACGACCTGGAGAGCGCTCTAATAATAAGGAGATTGCTCGGTAAGCCACCGCATGTTTACTTAAATCATCATATACAATGAGAACATCTTTTCCTTTGTACATAAAATATTCTGCTAACGCAGTTCCCGCATAAGGTGCAATATATTGTAAGGATGCAGAATCACTGGCAGTAGCAGACATCACAATGGTGTAATCCATGGCATCATGTTTTTTTAAAGTATTGACCAGCTTTGCTACTGTTGATGCCTTTTGCCCAATTGCCACGTAAATGCAGATTACATCTTTACCTTTTTGATTTAGGATTGTATCTATGGCAATGGCTGTTTTACCAGTCTGACGGTCACCGATTAAAAGCTCTCTCTGTCCCCTGCCAATAGGGAACATTGAGTCAATTGCCAATATACCTGTTGCCATTGGCTGATTGACACTTTGTCTATCTACTATTCCAGGTGCTTCATTTTCAATTGGTCGGAAATCCTCTGACTTTATTTCACCCTTTCCATCAATGGGTGCTCCCAAAGCATCTACGATTCTTCCAAGAAAAGCTTCACCAGCTGGTACTCCTGCTCTCCGCTTCGTTCTTGTTACTTTCG
>CALFNR010000008.1:0-22101 GCA_937903005.1 uncultured Lachnoclostridium sp.
TTCATAATAATATTCCATATAAAAGAGAACAACATCCGTTCCCAAAACCATATCAAAATTTGCGTAGCGATTTTATGTTTGAAGAATCAAATGGTAATATATGGCACTTGGAAGTATGGGGCTATAGAGAAAGTGATGTTGATGGAAAACGATCACAAGTATATTGTGAAAATAAAGAACAGAAAATTGATTTATATAATCGTTATGAGATAAATTTAATCTCAATTGAAAATAATGTTTTCGAGAATACATTTAATAATATCCAAAAGAAATTATCAAATATCTTATCTCCAATTCTCAATATAAATCTCAAACCAGTTCCTCATGAATTTTTAATAAATCCAAACAAATTAACTGACGATGACTTATTTGCAGAAATAATGAAATTAAGTCAAGATGATTCTACTTTACCAAGTGAGTCAGAATTTACATCAGACAATAAAAATTTATTTTATGAAGTATTAAGAAGATTTGGAAATTATACTAATTTTGCAAAGCGTTATGGCGTTGTTACAAATAATAAACATGGTTATTGGAATGAAGAAAATATTCAAAATAGATTATTGTCAATACATGAAAAATATAAATATTTGCCTACATCTATTGAGATAAGAAACAATAAATTATCAAAACAAGATAAATTATTTATAGGAATTGTAGATGCAATGAAAACTGTTTATAAAAATACTATTGAAGCATATCTTACTTTTTATGAATCATGTGTTAAAAATGGTAGAAATCTTGGTGCTAAAGATATTGAATATCTTACAAATTTATATAATTTAAAATATTTTAGAAAAGACAAAGTATCTCAATATGATAGAGATAGAGCTTATGATATATTATTGAAAATAAATTAAAAATATGTCGAAAGGAAGTGAATAAATGGCAGAACGAAGTAAAAGAATTACATTATATGATAAAGAAAAGATGGAACATATTAATCCTGAAACATTAAAATTATTTCAAAAGTATCAAATTGATATGTCAATTAGAGATTTATCTAAAAATACTATAGACCAATATAACGCAGATTTAAAACAATGGTTTATATATATGTACGATAATCAATTTAATTTATCTGTTCTGGATGCAACGGATGAAGATGTAGAAGAATATTTCTATTGGAGAAAACAAAATGGAAATAACGTTTGCAGACAAAAGAGAATAATGTCTTCAATATCTGCTTTTTATAAATTCCTTCGTAAGAAAAAACTTATAAAAGAAACACCAATGGAATTTCTTGAACGTCCAAAACAGGGACAACCAATTATAAAACAGACGTTTTTAACAATTGATCAGGTTAATCAATTGAGAGAAAAATTAAAAGAATATGGAGATATTCAATTACATACATATATTATGTTTGGACTATCTACAATGGCAAGAGTAAATGCTATGGCTCATTTAAGGTGGGAACAAGTAGATTTAGAAGAACGTGTATGTACAGACGTTGTTGAAAAAGAGCAAAAAATTGTAGATTTATATTTTTCAGAGGAAGTTGCAGAACTATTAAAGGAATTGAAACAGTATAGAGAAGAAAATGGGATTAATGATCATGGATGGGTGTTTTGTTCTTCTTATGTAACCGATGATAAATGTATTAAAAATGATACATTGAATAATTGGTGTAAAAAGGCTGGAAAAATGATTGGAGTTCCAACACTACATGATCACGATCTGCGCCATAGTGGTAGTAATATTTTGAAGGAAAAAGGCATGGACATACAGGATATTGCAGAGCTTCTTCATCACGCGTCAACAGACTGTTAAACATTACCTAACAGTTAATAAAAAGAAAGTAAAAGAAAATAAAGATAAATTTACATTCTAATCCTCCTCTCCACAAATAAAAGCCCGTAGTGTAGACCCAACACACCAATAATACGGAAACAAGCGCACGACTTTCGGAAGTCAAACCGCTTCGGGCTAACCTTTCTTTATATTTTTCATTGTTATTTTTCTTCCACATAGAAATCACATGAACTTCCAATCATATTTTCATCTGATTTCTTCTCCTAAACAGGGGCAGTCTCACAAGCTGCCCTATCTATAGGAAATTAGAATTTCATCTTGTGACAAATGTGTCGCAAATCAAATTAACACTTTACAATATTTACCAAATGTGATAATGTGAAATTATCAAACATTTGGAGGTGTTATAACGTGGAATTTAATAGAAAAACACAAGTTGTAAAATCATTTGTACGAGATATGAAAAATGAAAAATATAATATGTTTCATAAATTGCAGCGTAAAGAGGGACAATGGAGTACCTATGAGAAAAGTTTATTAATTGACTCAATGCTCCGCAACTATCCAGTTGACCCTATTCGTTCAGAAGAAAAAGAAGATAAAATCAAATATGTTTTTGATGGAGTTCAGAGAAGCACGTCTATCAGAGATTTCTTAGCAGATAAATATAAATTAAGCTCAAAACTTAAACCTGTTGAAATTGATGGCGCAGTATACGAAATTGCAGGTAAAAAATTCTCTCAGTTAGACCCAGTCGTACAGGATAAAATCACTGATTATGAAGTAGTTCATTATATCTTTTCTGATTGTACTGATGAGGACATTCGCGAAATGTTCAAGAGACAGAATGGCGGAAAACCGTTGTCCAATACTCAGAAACGAAAAGCAATTGAGAATGATAGAGTAAATAATATTATCTTCGATCTTGCAAACCATCCATTCTTTGATAAAGTATTATCACCAGCGCAACTCAAAAAAGATGTTGCAAATGATATTGTACGTCAGACTCTTATGTTGATTAATACTACAGATGAGCATGATTTCACATCATTCCGTGCAAAAGATATTGATGCTTTTGTGACATGGTACAATTCAAATAATGATGATACTGATGTAGATATTTTAAAATCAGCAATGTCATTTTTGGATGAAAAATTTGAGAAACTTAATATCAAATCTACTTCTATTCCAATGATGTTATATTCTGCATATGAATGTGTGAAGAATCAGAAAGATTTTGATAAGTTTGCTGAAATTGTACAGATATTTATAGATAATTATGGAACTGATACTGAGTATGTACAATATTGCACAAGCGGAACTACATCTGCACAAGCTGTACAGGGACGATTTAATTATTGGAAGAATCTTTGTAAAGACTTATAAAAAATATATAGAAACATTAATATTGAAAATTATTGAGAAGTCGCCTTGTGGTGGCTTCTTTTTGTATGTAAATATACATGCGAGTAACATGATGTCGAAAGTTACTGGTGGGACGCGTACTGCCTTTAACACTGGTTGGCTCACTACCGCCACTCGCCCTATAACAAAAGGAGAACGAAAAATGTATAATATTTTAATTAAATACAATGAAAAGAATTTATGGCAATTATACGGCACTACTACTTCTGCCACATCGTCTAGTGAAACATTCACACCATTCGAAACAGACGATGTTGAAGCTCTCAAAACAGAAATTAAAACACTTGATGAAAAATACGGTCACGAAAATATTAAAGTCGTAAAAGCAGTTGAATATACAGTAGATGTTGCTATTACAGATGGCAATGAAAAAGAAGAATAAGGAGGTATCACATGGCGGCAAATCTATTAAAAGTTGGTAATCAACCAAACTCAGCAATTAAAACTTTTGCAGTTGATACAGTTGAAGAAATCGCAAAGCTACCTACTATGGAACGTGGCGCAACAGATGATTTTGCAAGTATTCCTGGCATGGAATCTTCTGCTCCGATGGGAAGTCAAGCGATTGTTGGCAATGAATCAGGTGAAGTTAAAATCTATATGCTGTTCTCATTTGGTTGGAAAGATACGAGTGCAGAATAATGGATGTATTATCTTACTTAATTGCAAGTAGACTACTCTCCTGTTCTGGCAATGGATCAAGTGTTAAGACAGATGAGAATGGGAATATTATTACATCTGATGAAGATGTAAGTTTATATGTAGATTTTGATGAAGCTAGTCTTATGACTGATGGTGATGTCTTTTCAGTTGTGGACAGTTATCTAATTGCAAAAGTTATCGGAAGTATTGCTGAATCTAATAAGAGAGCATGGATTTATTCTATGTTATGAAAGAGTCATTCACAGGAGTGTGGGTGGCTCTTTTATTATGTGAAAATTTTTATGAAAAATTTTGTTGTCTGGTATAGAGTGATTATTTCACTCTACGATTGTATTTAAAAGGTTTATGAAAATCATTTGTAGAGCGACTATTGTTCCACCCAAGCCCGAAGTAGTCGCTCTATACGAGACAATAAAAATTAACTGTTATTTTATGTAGGGTAATTGCCCTTAATAATGATTGTTCATTATTCCGTTCAAGGATAACTGTTGCAGCGGTTATCCTACATAAGATAACAAGTACGTTATCTGCAAGTAACGTGTAGTATTTTTGGTGTTTCTCTACCATAGTGAGAAGAACGGAGTAAATAATGAATAACACATTTAGCAAGAAAGAATTAAGTAGACTTGGATGCACAGAAGAAGAGATTAAGCTGATAATGAAATATCAGAAACTTCTTCCAATGCCAGATAATGATTTTGAAATGAGTGCAAGAACTTTACATACTCATTTACAGATTGGTAAAGCATATGGCGCATGGATTTTAAATAGGATTAAAAAATATAATTTTAAAGAAAGTGTAGATTTTAAAATATCATACGAAATACCTGAAAATGTAGAAAATACAAGCGTTTCCCAATTTGGAAACGCTCAAATATCTGAATTATCACCTCAAAAACGTAGTTCTCTTGGAATTAAAACTGAATACTATTTGAGCATTAACATGTGTAAAGAATTATGCACAATTGAAAATAACGATTTAGGTAGGCTTGCTAGACAATATTTTATTCTAATGGAGAAAGTATTGAAAGAAAATAAAGAATGGCTAGCAATTCGTGATCCTGAGAAGTTAGAATATAAAAATATGAGTGCTGAAATTGATGCTTGGATGTTTAGAATTTGGCATAGAAAAGCATCTCGTTCAGATTATGCTGTTGAAGCAAATGGAATAAATAAAATCGTTACTGGTAAAACTTCACAAGAATTAAAAGTGATGTATAACTGTCCAACAAATGAATTGATTCGAGATTATCTCAAGAAAGATCACAATGAAGAGTTGTTATTTCTTGAAAGACAAAATCAAGTTTTGTTACGCATGGATATGGGTTATACGGAACGAATGAATTTTTTATCCAAAATGCACGAAGTTACATTTAAAACAAGAGTTAATGAAAGAATAGCATAATTGTTATTCTTATTTTTATGCTTATTTATGGAGAGTAGTTTTATACTACTCTCCTATTAATATGGAGAAATAACAACTATAAGCGGTTGGCGTTTGATGTCCTGTCAGTGGGACGTAGTTGAATTTTTTAGAGTGAGAAACCTTTGACTGATCATCTTAGGCATAGCAGATACTCGCACTGCTTTCTCACTCTATTTTACTAGAAATGTTTTTGCGAGTGGAAAGCGAGTGATGGAATTATGGATATATTTTATAATGGATTAAGAACCTGTAAAAAATGTAAACGTGATTTACCAAATAACAGTTTATATTTTCCTACAGATAAATCATGCAAAGATGGTTTGAGAAATGTTTGTAGAGAATGTAATCCGAAATATGGTAGATTTTTAGAAATAAAACATAGAACAAACAGTAAATGGTCAGATGAAGATTTAGAAAAATTGAAATCTATTTATAAGGATTATACCAATGAAGAAATCATTGAAAAATTCTTTCCTAATAGAACTTCAAGATCATTAGAATCAATTGCTCATAAATATAATTTTAATCACAAAACACAAGAAACACTCAATAGAGCTTCTAAAGATGGAGCAATCAAAAATAGTAAAGTGCAAAAAGGTAGAATATTTTCAGAAGAACATAAGAATCACATAAGCGATGCTCAAAAGAAACGATATGAAAATTCAGAACAAAGAAAAATTGCAAGTAAAAATGCAATTAAGATAGGACTTGGAAAGAGCGATTTAGCACCTCTTTCTAAAAATCCGTTATATGGAGAAAAGAACGGACGATGGAAAGGCGGAGCTAGTGAACTTATAGAACAATTGAGAAGAGATATCATTGATTGGAAGAAATCATCTGCTGAGTTTTGTGATTACAAATGTATTTTTACTGGTGGAAGATTTCAAAATATTCATCATATTATTTCGTTTAATTCATTAATTGAGCAAGCTTTAAGTGAATTAAAATTGGATAGACGAAAAAATATTTCTGATTACTCCTCTACTGAATATGATTGTTTAAAAAATAGAATTTTAGAATTACACCTGAAAACATTTTATGGTGCTTGCATGTGTAAAGAATTACATACATTGTTTCATAAAGAATTTACTTATTATGATTCTACTTTAGATGATTTTATAAAATTTTCAAAAAGAATCATTGATGGATATTATGATGATTTCTTTAAGAAAAATAATTTATCAAAATCTATCAATTACAAATATATCGAATATTTAAAAACTAATAGTTAAACTAAAGGAGGTGGCGTTTTGCCAAGAAAAAGTAACACTGGTACTACGACACCAGCTAATAAGCAAAAAGGGAAAAAGGTTTGTACGTGTTGCCATGAACCAAAGAACATGACTGACTTTTATTTGTCATATAGTCCTATGTATTCTTTAGATAACAGGGTTCCAATTTGCAAAGAATGTTGTAAAATTTCTGTATTAAATGATGACGGAACTATTAATTATCCTAAATTTAAAAGCCTTCTCATGCAGATCGATAAACCACTATACTACGATTTGATTGCCAGTAGTGAAGAATCCTTGCTTAAAGAAAGTAGTTATCTTGGTGAGGATGCATTAAAATATAGAGGAAAAGAAATATTACAAAAATATTTTACTCTTATAGCTATGCGTCAAGACCGTCAACGAAATTGGGTTGATGCAGAATTAGAAGGACATATGCATCAAAATAATAATCGTACAATCACAGAAAAAAATGCAATTATAAATAAATATGCTCCATTGTTTTCTATGGAATGTAATTTATATCCTGACACATCTGTAAATGTAAATTCTGTATCTGATGAAAGTATTTCCCATTATGATTCTACTAAAATTAAAAAACCAAAAGAACCTTTAATTTGGAGTGATGAATGGAAAGGTAATTACACTGAATCAGATATTGATTATCTTAACTCATATTACGCAGGTTTGGAACGTGACTATAAAATCATCACCGAAAACCATAGAGACTATGCTCGTAAAATTGCAAAAGCAAGTTTGCAGATGGATAGAACTTTTGATGATATGATGAATGGCGTTGAAGGCGCAGATAAGAAATATGATAATGCTACAAAAGCATTTGATACTCTTTCTAAATCAGCAAAATTTAGCGAAAGCACCAGAAGCGTAAACGATGTTGGTATTAGTAGTTTCTCTAAAATTACCGAAATGGTTGAAAATCATAACTGGATTCCAGAGCATAAACCCATTGAAAAAGATGAAATAGATAAACTTCTCGATTATTTATCCACAATTAAGAAATCGTTATAGGTGATTATTATGAAATATATGACTGAATCACCAAAAGAGCGGTTACAAAAAGCTTATAAACAATATGTAGGTAGAGAAAATTTAGACAATCCATACTCAAATACTGTTATTCGAGAAGAAAGCATTGATTATGAAGCATGGACAAAGTTTATTTCGTATTACAGATATTATATCGACGAATTTGCAATTGATATATTGGGAATAAACCTTTTCCCTTTTCAACGTGTAATACTTCGTGCTATGTCTCGCTATCAAAGCGAAATGTTGATCGCATGTAGAGGATTAGGAAAATCATGGATTGTTGCGGTTTATTATATATGTGTTTCTATTCTTTATACAAATATTAAACTTGGTATTGCAAGTGGAAACTCAAAGCAAGCTCGTAACGTAATTATTCAGAAAATCAAAGGGGAATTATCCAAAAAAGAAGCTGTTGCTAGAGAAATAAACTTCCCTATTAAAACAGGTCAAGATGATTGTGTTTGTGAACTGAAAAACGGAAGTGAAATTCGTGCGATCACTCTCGATCAAAATCGTGGTGGTGATGGAGCGAGATCATGGCGTTTTAATATGATTCTTGTAGATGAAGCAAGACTCGTTAAAGATAATATTATTGAAGAAATTCTTATTCCTATGACAAAAACCAAACGTGAAATGGCAATTCGTTGGGGAATGAGTGAAAAAGGCAAAGTTATATTTATTTCTTCTGCCTATCTTAAAACAAGTCCTTTATATAAAAGATTTATGTACCATTATGAATCTATGATAAAAGGGAACAAGGATTATATGGCAATCTGCTTTCCTTATCAAGTAGGTGTGCAGGCAGGATTATTCGATAAAGAAGATATTGAAAAAGAACTCGAAAAACCTCAGATGACTAAAGATAAATTTGCTTATGAATTTGAAGGCGTTTTTGTGGGTTCAAGCGGAGAAAGTTATTATCCGTATGAATTGACTAATCCATGTCGTGTACTAGAAAGATGTGAGCTGCAACAAATTGTATTTATGTTGTTACACATGACGTTGCCGTATCTGATGAAAAAGGTTCTGATAACTCATGTACACATGTCATCAAACTAAAACCACGTCCAAACGGTACATATGTAAAAGAATTAGTTTACACCAAAACCGTCAATGGTATGAAATTAAATGCACAAAGAGACTTTTTGAGAGAATTGATCCACATTAGATTTCCTAATACTGTAAAATATTAATAGATGCTAACGGCGCAGGAGCTGGTTTACCAAGTATGTTTTATGAACCTTGGGAATACGTTAATCCCAAAACAGGGGAAATTACTGAATATCCACCGATTGTTTCAGATGATGAAAAAGATATAACATTATTGGAAAATGCTCTCCCACTTATAAGAAATGTACATGGTTTAAACGGATTTATAAATTTGTATTATCCATATATGAAATCATGTTTTGAAGATATGAGTTTGGAACTATTAATACCATCTGCGGAATTAGATAGTTTATATAAAAGTGGTGGAATTTCTCACGAAGAGTTCTTTCAACACATGGAGCATGATATTTTACAAAGTGAACTTAGTAATATTAAACAAGATTTTACAGATAAAAATAATATGACATATACTCGTATTGTTTCTGGTAAAAAACGAGATAGAGCTACAAGTTTAATGTATGGATTAAGTTTTGTTTGTGAACTCGAAACAGACAATAAAAAGAAAATGTATAGAGCAAACGAAAATTATAAAGATGCTCCCATCTGCGCATCATCAGTCTCATTTTAAAGAAAGGAGGTTTTCATGTCAAAATCAGAAGAACCAGAATATATTGACAATCCTGATAAGGATTATAAATTAACAATCGCTTCAAGCGTACAAGATAATGATGGAGATGAAACCGTCCTTGTAACCGCAGAGGCAATTAAAAAACAGTCTGAAAATTGGATGTATGAAGCAATGCAAAGTTTTGATAAAGGTGGTCAACAATACTCTGTTAGGTTCAATGAAGCTTCGTCATACTCTGCTTCGTCAGAAACTACATTAGATGATATTAAAGAACTTGCGTTAAACGCTCAAAGTGATATATCTAAAATTCAGAAAATCAACCAATTAGTACGACAAGCTGAAAATGAAGATGATATTATTGGTAAGGTACATGAGTCTATTGAATCAAATCTTAATGCAAATGTCAGATATTCATTTGATAATCTTCCAGAGAATTATGATAAAGATTTAAAAGCAAAAGCAGAAGGAACAATTAAGCGTTTTCATAAAGAAGTCAATATCAATGACATTATGACTACTGCTATTACTTCTACATATGATGAAGGTAACTGTATTCAATATCTTCGATCTAAAAAAGCCAAAGGAATTTATCATCATGTAATTGACAAATATCCTTTAGGTGTCGCAATTATATCTGATTATTCTCTTAATGGAATCCCATATGTATTAATTGATACAACAGAATTATCAAATAGACTTCAAAAATCTACTCTTAAAAATAAAAAGAATAAACCACTATTCTTCAAAAATACTAATGAGGAAGTAAAAAATAACTATCCAAAAGAAGTTATTGATGCTTATGTTGCAAGAGAAAAATATGCAAGACTTGATATTAGGCGTACAGGTGTTAATCGTTTTGGAAATCTAGGCAGAACATATGGTTTATCTCCTGTCTTCAAGGCGTTAAAACCTAAAATTATGTTGGACAATTGTGATAAAGCAGATTCCATAAATGCAAAAGCTAAAGCAAAAAAGATTATTACTCAGATTATGCGTAAAGAAACAATGGGTGATACTTATGATAAAAAAGGTCTTGAGGATATGGCTTATGCTCATACTTGTTTAATGGCGGCATGGGCGAATCCTACAGTTGTATATACCCCACCTCCATGTGTTGAAAAGGTTATGTATGTAGAACCATCCGTAGAATTTACTAACGAAAGTACAGTAAAACAATATCGTTCTCGTGTTACATCTGCTCTAGGTATTTCATTTCTGAATACTGATGGTCAGCAAACTGTCAGTACTGCAAATATTTCAATTAAACAGCTTATGCGTACTATCAACAAAATTGCAGAACGACAAGAAGTTATTTTGCAGAGATGGTATGAAATTGTATTAACAGAAGAAAAAATTCCTATTGAATACTGCCCTACTCCACATATTCTTGACGCAGAATTATTGGAATTTGAAATGAAAAAGGATCTTGCAGAGTTCTTATATTCTAAACTCAATTGTTCATTCCGTACTGCATACGAAACACTGGATATGGATTTCAATGATGAAATGGAACGTAGAAAATCAGAACAAGATACTGGCGTTGATGAAATATTTATTCCTCATCCAACATCCTATAATTCATCTGGTAATCAGGATGAACAAATAGATGAGCAACAAGAGGAAAATTCTACTGGTGGCAGACCTAAAGGAAGTACCACAAAGGGTAACTCAGTGGACGAGTCTAAACAAGAATATGATAGTAACTATCAAGAATCTAAAGTAAATTAACGAGGTGATTGTGATGGATAATGAAAGAATTATTCTAAATAGTCGCCCCATATCTATAGCGTCTTATACCAATTATAAGGAAGCTGTCTTTTTAATCAGTGTGTTAGATGAACCTGATTCATATGGAAGAATTATTCCAGAAGAGGCAGGTGAAAAATATTTTGACACAATCGTTGGATACCCTATTGTAGCCAAACTTAAAAAGAATATTTTTGGACAACCAGTAGATTTTGGTGGTCATGAATTGACTATTGAAAAAACTAAAGATGGAAAAAAGAAAAGTCATTTTGATACTGTTCCAATTGGTAGCGTTACTGACGCATGGATTGAGGAACGGGAAGTGGATGGTTATGAGGGTACACCAAAATGTATTTTAATCAAGACCAAACTTTGGACTTCACGTTTTCCAGAATACTTTAAAGTATTCGATAAATTATGGGACGATGGAGAAATTAGTAGCTCTTGGGAACTAACTGCAACTGATGTAGTTACTGAGGGTAAAAATAAAATTTATAAAGTTTTTGAATTTATTGGCAATTGCATTTTAGGCAGCAATAAAACACCTGCTGTTCCAGGTGCAGGAGTAATTGAATACGCCGAAATGGATGAAGTAGATGATAAATTATCTTCTGCTCTTCTTGTCGATATTTCAAATACTGATATAGCAAACTATGAAAACGAAGTAAAGGAGGACATGAATTTGGCTGAAAAGACAAAGAAAGATGTCTCTGTTGAAGATACAGAAAAAGAAAAGGAAACACCTGATTCTGTAGATGAAACAGAAAAAGACAAAAAGAAAAAAGATGAAGAAACTGCTGAAAAGAAAAAGAAAACTTCTTGTGCAGAAGATACATCAGAAACAAAAGAAACTGCTGAATCAGAAGTCGAATCAGAGGATATTACAAAAGAACCAGAAACAGCATCTTTAACAGATAGAGATTTATTCAGAAAAATTAATAAAGCGTGTCAAGATGCAACTAAATTTTGGGGATATATCTCTTATTGGTTTCCAGAAGATCATATTATTTGGTTTAAATCTGACGATGCACCAACTCAGCTTGATTACAAATTATTTACATACACAGTTGAGAATGATGAAGTAACTGTTTCTGAGCCACAGGATGTAAAACTTACAGTTTCTGTTACAGATGTAAATACTGTACTCGCTGAGAAAGATGAGAAAATCGAAACTTTAACAGCAGAACTTGAAATCAAGGACAAAGCCGTTATTTCCGCAGGTGAGAAAATCGGGAAACTTAATGTGCAGATTTCTGAGTTACAACCATATAAAGAACAGGTTGAAAAAGCAAAACAAGAAAAGATTGAAGCTGAAATTGCAGAAGAAAAAGAATCTCTCAAGAAAAATCTACTCAAGGGTGGATTATTTACTGAGGAAGAAATTGCAAAAGCAGAAATCGCAGAATTAATTGAAGCAAGAGATAAAACTGCCATCAATAGTTTAATCGCAGAGAAATATATTGCTTCTTTTGATAAAGAAGAGACTGATGTAGCAGAGGATGTTGAAACAAAAACAGAAGAAAATCCTATGACTGCAACAGCAAGTTTAGAAACTGATGATGTAGATGAAAGCGCAAGCTCTTTCATGACCAAATTTTTATTAAGACGATAACAGGAGGAAAATGTAATGATTCGTGATATTAGACGTAATGGCGCACAGCCAAAAGATACAATGCACAAAGCTGGTGTAGCACTTGTTACAGGTATGGGCGTTGTAATTAAAGACGCTACTACTGTTGAACTTCCAAAGAAAGAAACTGTAGCAAATATTTATGTAGCAACAAAGGAACGCATTCCAACTGGCATTAACGCTGCAAGAGTGGATATGTCAGATTATGATGAAGATTTTGTAAATATTGCAAAAGATGAATTTCTTGGACTTGAAAGATATACAGATGGTGAGAAGTTTGCAACAGACCAGTTTAAAACCGCTGACTTTTCTGGTGACGTTGCTGATGGAACACCTGTATCTGTAGGTGCTGATGGTAAATGGCAAAAACTTACTACAGGTTCTTCTAAATATGTATATGAGAAACCATTTAAAGATAATGACCATGATCTCATCATGATTCGTGTAGAAGCTGATGCTGTAACAAAAGCTGAATAATTTAGATAAGGAGGAATTAGCACAATGGCTATTAATACAGAGATTAAAGACATTATGAGCAAAGAGGGTGTACTCTTTGATGTCGCTGAAAAAGTAGAATACAAAAGAGAACTCAATGCCGAGGAAAAAGAAATTGCTGAGATTTCTGATGCATGGGCTAGAGAAATTGGTAAGACTGGAAAAGACCCAGAGTGTACAATTGCAGAGTTCATTAATAGAACTGTAAATGAGGAAATTTATAATGCACCAGATGAACTTCTGGATCAAATTTTTGATAGAGGTTCTGTTGGAGAATTTGATGACTATGAAGGTCACAAAGATCCAAAGAATACATTAGTCGCACACATGGCAGCAAAAGGCGGTACAGTAGATCGTTCTTACATTGATATTTCCGTACTGAAACCTACATGGAAAAACCGTCAGGTTGAAACTGACCTATCTTATGTAGACCTGCGTAAGAATGGCTTCAAGTCAATTGCTACTCTTACTACATTTATGAAAGAAGCTTGTCAGAACGCACTCTTCTTCGATGCTCTTGCTCAAGCAGATGAAGCTGTTAAAGGTGGTGAGCAGTTAATCACTGTTGATGGTGCTACACCAACACTTGAAGCAATGGATAAACTTTCACTTTATCTTAATGATAGAGCAAGCGATAGTGTAATTATTACATTAAATAAATATGCACAAGCTATTAGACGTATGCCAAACTTTGCGCAGTATATGAGTGAATCTATGAAAGATGATTTTAACAGATATGGTCTTGTTAAAACATATGACGGAATCGGAATTGCTGGTATTTCTGGTGCAAAGAAAACTGGAACAGGTTCTCTTCTACTTCCTGATAAACGTATTTATGGTGTAGCAGGAAAAATTGGAAATCTTGATATGAAAGGTGAAATTCATACATATCAGGATATGAACAATCAAGGAGAAAAAGTTCATATTATGCTTAAAGATTTCACATATGGAATCATGCTTACAAATATTGAAAACTTCGCAAAGGTTACTTTAAGCAAGTAGTCTTTTTTTTATTGCAAAAATTTAAGGAGGGCGTTTGCACACCCTCCTAATATTAGGAGGAATTGTTATTAATATTCAAGAAGCTAAACATATTTCTGTTTTAAATTATAACGATAATTGCGTTTGTATTAGTATCGCCCCAGGGAAAAGCACTGTTCTTGAAGCTGCCGTAGATGGTCAACCTACAACTATTCCGCTTACACTAGATGAAATTCGTTATGCAAATAATGGTTCTGCATTTAGAACAGGAACATTAGAGTTCCCAGAGGATATTGAGGATGATTTATATGATGAGCTTCGTATTGATAAATCAAAAGTGTTAAAGGTTAGTGAAATTAGAGATATTCTTTTAAATCCAACTAAGGAAGGACTTATTAAAATTATTTCTATTCCTACTCTTTCTGATTTTGATAGAGTGCGTGGTCAGTTCCAGAAACTTAAATCAGAGGGTTATAGACTTACATTGGATATGGCAAATGTTATTGATACACGTACAAGAGAATTATTTAATAATCAGATTAAATCAAATATTTCTGTAGACGATGCAGATGTAGCACCAAGTAATAAGAAAGTTGAAGAACTTGAAAAACAGTTAGCTGAAATGAAAGCACTTTTGTTACAGATGAACACATCTAAACAGGAAGAAGTAAAGGAAGTAGTTCAAACTGCTCCTATTAAAACTGAGGAAGCAAAAACAGTGGCAAAGCCTACTAGAAAATCCCCAGGAAGACCTAAGAAAAGTTAATATGGGAGGTGAATCAATTGCCTCAAGAAATTACAAAATTTGAAAAGATTCTAAATAAATTCTATGATCGTATAGAAAAGGATGAAGATTTTTTCAGTTATTACAATGTAAATGTTAAGGAAGCGATTCAGATTGCTCAGAATCGTGCAACGAATTATCTATGTGAGGCACTTGATGAATTATCATGCCTCTCAAATTTGGATGTAGACTTCTCAGATTATGATGAAGATGTACAACAGATTGGTTTTAAATTAGTACCAAAAGAAATTAAATTGGTTGTGGAAATGATGTTTCTTATTTATATGAAGAGAGATGAAACTCTTCTTCATGCAATGGAAATCAATTTCACACCATCTGATTTGAGTGTATTTTCGCCAGGTAACGAAAGAACAAGTTATCGAAATTTTATTGCTAAATTGGAACATGATGTTGAAGTTAAAATTGACGATTATAAAAATCGAGATAGAAAAACAAACGCATTGAAGCAATTCATTAATTATTCTCAATATGGGGAGGACTAACCTATGGATATTGAGTATTATATGAAATTGCAAAATGCTTATGGGACTAAAAACAAACGTGAGAAAAATCTAGCAAAAATCAACAAACATGCAGATAGACATTTTGAAGATACTTTCGATACACAAGATGTTCTAGTCAATGATACTCCTATGCAACTAATGATTGTAAGAGATACAGATAATAATACATATAAAAAGAAAATTAAATCAAGACACAATGATATTATCAGACTTGGTGACTATGTTAAATGGAACGACCAAATCTGGATGATTACATTACTTGATACTGATGATAAAGTATGGAATCGTGGATATATGTACTTATGTGCTATCTTACTACGTTGGCAAGATTCAGATGGAAATATTATTGAACGTTGGGGTTATTCAGAAGACTATACTAAATATAGTATGGGTGAGAAAGGTAACTCTACTATTATGCTTGGTGATTATCAATATGGTTTGACTTTACCTGTTGATGAATATACGAAAAAATTAAACCGTACAAATAGGTTTGTGATTGACTATGATGGAGTTTACCCGCCAGATACATACAGAATGACTGGTAAAAAGGGATTTTTAACGGATGCAAGATATTTTGATCGAGGTGGAGTAATGACTGTTACTTTATCCTATGAACAATTTAATGAAGTTACAGATAAATTAATTGAGTTAGACAATGGGACTCAAGCATGGATCTGCGACTACAAATCCCCATCCACTCCTACTCGCCCACCATCAGAACCAGACAGTCCGTCCATAACCGCAACAATCAGCGGTGGTGACACACTCCGCTACGGCAGAGCAAAAACATGGACAGTCACATTCACTGATAATACAGGAGCAACAATCACACCATCATTCACATGGAATGTCAAATCAGATTACAAAATCACTCAAACTGTAACTGACAATAAAATTCAGTTAAAATGTACGGACGATAAAGCAATTGACGCTACATTCGTTCTACAAGTCCTCGACAATGAAAGTAACATTTTATCTGAAACAACTATTACTATTGTAGGATAAATCGGAGGTATATTATGGCAAGTTCAGTTGCTAGAGACTTAGCTTTTATTAAGTCTAAAGTAATCTCTCGTCTCTTAGAATCCGATGATTTTGCAGAAGTAATGTTGCGGAAGACGGATTTTACTGAGGACGAAAAATATGATATGGAGTATAAACAAGTATTTGATTATCCTTATGTTGACGGAACACAAGAGGAAGTTAAACCTTATGTTTGCATAGAAACAGTTTGTCGAGGTACGAATCGTACTACAAAGTCCATGGATTTATATGTGTGGATTTTTGTGCATCGTGAATGTATGAAAATGGACAAAAATATTAAATCTTATATGGGTAATCGTGCAGATGTTCTAGCAGATATTGTGGAACGACTTCTACGAGATGCAGATGACCTAGGAATTGGTAAACCAAGTCTTGATGATATTTGTTATACTGTCCCACAATCATCTTACTTTGGTCGTCAACTAAAATATAGCATACCAGACTTCAAGATAAAGGAGGTCTAGTATATGAATGGATATTCAGATTTTGATTATCTCTGTAATGAGCCTTATTTTTATGATGGTATAGGTCATATCAAATGTCCTACTCTTAGAGAGATTCGACAGATTACATATGGTCAGTTCAATATTTTTCTCAATTATATTTCTATTACTCAGAAGCAATTTCTTGAAACTTTCCAATTGATTGATAAATTTAATTCTCTCTCTGATGAAGAGAAAGAAAAAAATACTGTTTATAATCTACTTACATTCGGGATGAATCGTGCAGATTTTCTTGCCTACATGATTCGTTTTTTTGTTGTAGAGGATTTACAGTACGATCAAGAACACAATGCTTTTCTTATTGGAACTTATAGTGAAGATGAGGATGGCAAGGAAATTTTCAATCAGATTGGACAAATCAATAATGAAAATTTTGATGATTTCAGGAAATTTCTGCAAGTAATTTTAGGGATGAAATCTGAGAAAGAAGTTGAGAAACCCAAATATAAGAATAAATTGGCTCAACGTATTGCTGAGAAATTAGCAAAACATCAAAGTGAACAAAAAGAAAAACAAACATCTGTAGATGATGATTATACGATTCCAAATATGATAGTAAAATACTGTACTCATAATAAAGTGGGTATCAATATTTTGAATGTTTGGGATATGACTTATTATCAATTTATGAAGATGTTTTTGGAATATAGAATGGGAAGACAAGCTGATATAAATGATATGATGGCAGCTAATTCATTCTCATTCAAAAACTCTAAGGATTATAAGCCTATGGAGTACATGAACAAAATTAAATAATAAAAATTGAAAACTATTAAACAAAGTCGCTGATGTTTCAGTGGCTTATTTTATTTTTAAGGAGGACACGTTTATGTCAAATCTTACAACTGACCTCAACATGGCGAATCGCCAGTGTTGTGACCTTGATATTAGAGATTATAAAACAAAAGAGCCTTGGATGTTTGCGGATTTCTGTAATACTACTACTGCTAATATCTCCGCAGATGCAGTATATGCAAATAAAAAAGGTGCGAAATGCATTAAATTTGACAACCCATTAGAGGGTACTATCACTATGGAATTTCAGGTATCTCCATTCAGAATTTACGCAATGCTTTCTGATGGTGAAATTGAAACATCTGCTATTATTGCTCGCAGAGAGGATATTGCAGGTGAAGCAGAAGGTGTTATTAATCTTACAAAAACTCCTGTAAGCGGAAGTGTATTTGTTGTAGATTCATCTACAGGAAAAACAATTGCAGGTAATGTTGAAGCAAAAAAATTTACAGCAACTACTACTTCTGAAATTGTGGTAGGAACAACTTATGAAGTTTCTTATCTTGAGGAAAAAAATTCTGGAGTTAAGAGAGTTTCCTTTAACAATAAGAAAGTTCCAAAAGATTTCTTTATTCAGATGGTTACTAACAACAGAGATGAAAATGGCGATGAAGTTGCAATGAGATTGACAGCTTATAAAGCTTCTCCTCAGAGAAACTTTGAACTTTCATTTGCTTCTGATGGAGACCCGTCCAGCGTGACCCTAACTTGCGATCTGATGACCGATCGTGACGGTAACGTTCTGGATATGGTAGAAATTCTGGAAGACGAAAAATAAAAAAATTTATTTTGCAGTAGGGTGATACAATATCATCCTACTGTTTTAATTAAAGGAGAAGTCAATTAAATGACAAAAGAATGTAAAGTTTTATTACGAAATAAATTAGTTATGGTTGTAAATTTTGATGGTAAGGAAATTCAAATGCCATCTGACCACAAGGAAACTAATACTGTTTTCGTAAAATATGAAAATGATAGATATTCTATCACTGATAAATTAGAAGAAGAAAAACCCGTAAAAGCAAGACCTGTTTCCAGAGTAAAGAAACAGAAGAAAGTAACGGAGGTTGAGTTAGCTGATGATGTTACGACAGATAATACAGAAAAATCTGAATAGAATTGTAGTTAGTATAAGTAATTAGTAGGGATACTAGCTATAAATTATTAGCTTGGTATCCCTATTTTTTACGATTTAGGAGTAGAAATTAGATGAAAAAACAAATATTTGACAGTCTTGACGAAGTAATTGAGGCTTTTGGGGAAGATGGATTAGTTGTTATTACATATCTTCCACAGGTAATTTATTATATTTCTAATTACAATATTCAACCTGTATGGACTGCCCCATCAGAATTAGACAAATGGAAAGTTGCTTTTTATTTTATTAAAGCAGAAACAAAGAAACCATATGAAGGTTGGCAAAAACGTAAGATCGAGAGAGAAAGAGAATTTTTAAATAATGAAATTTTCTACAAGAAATTCCCATTTCAAAGAAACGAAATAAGGAGCGTTAATATGGAAGTAATGAAGATTGCTTATGAGAAATCAGATAAGATTCTTAGAACTGCTCAGTTTAATACGCTAAAACAAACAATGACATTTTATCTCAAGGATGAATTAAAAGATGTAGGAAATATTCATGTAGATTTTAGCGGAGAATTTTATCACTACAGTATGAATTTTGATTGTCCAGAATCATATTATACATGGGTCAAACTTAAATTAGCTTTCAATAATGCAGGTAAAAATAAATAATGGCACGAAGTGTAGGTAAAACATTTGAAGATAACTTCAAGAAAAGTATACCAGATTATGTACTCTCCTATCGTCCTCCTGATTCAGCTCAGGGATTTGATGTAGGAGCAAGTAATAAACTTAGGTTTAGTCGTCATAGTCCATGTGATTTAATGATATTTGATGGTACGAGAAATCTTTTTCTCACATTGGAATTGAAAACATTTCAAGGTTCATGTAGTTTTGAACGTACAAAAGAAGAAAAAGGAATTATCCATCATTATCAGATTAAGAGTCTCAAAGATTTTGCACAATATGAACGTGTCATCAGTGGATTAGTTTTAGACTTTCGTTCTACTGGTAATACATATTTCTTGAATATCAATCAGTGGGATGAATTTATCTCACACATAGAAAAGAAAAGCTTTAACGAAAAGGATTTGCTAGCATATGCAGATCCTATTTTAATTGAAAAGAGAAAATTAAAAGTGAATTACAGATATGATATTGAGTCATTTCTGAAAATTTTAAATATTTAGTTGTTAGGAGAAGAAATACATGAAAAAAACATTACTCAAAGTAAAAAACACAATTACATTTGAAGATAAAGTTAATGCGATTACTCTTATTTTAAATGCTTTCTGGGATGATAAAACAGGTGAATATACACCTTGGTATGAAGAACCTGCAAAAGTCATTGCAGTTGCCAAATATTTTATTGAGGGATATGAACTTGAAGATGGAGAAAATCTGTATAATCTATATCTTTCGGATGATGATTTAAAAGGTCTTGTTGATAATTTTATTTATCCAGACTATGAGTCCAGAAATGAAACTACAAAGATATATATTAAAGTTATGGATTTTGTAAATCATATGGTTTATGACAAACTTAATTGGACTAAAGAAAATATTATTCATGCAAATCCAGATATGGACAAAATCGTAAAATGTGCAAACGTTATTATTGATTCACTTGAGAATTTTGCAAATCTTGACCTTACTGCTCTCACACCAGATATGGTTAAAGATGGACTTACTTTTATGGAGAAAATCAAAGAATCTGGATTTGAACTTACAAATGAGAATCTTAGTAAAATTGTAAAAGAAGCTGCGGATTTTAAGATTGATAAAGCGTCTCAGGAAATTATTGATGCAAAAAATGAGCAGATTAAAAAGTTAAAAGAAGAAAATGCAAATCTCAAAAAAGTACAGGGAAATATTAGCGCTAGGAATGTTCTGAATGATGGTTCTAGTGCGAAGTCTGGAAGTAAAGTAACTAAAATGGATAAGAAGAAATAAAATACCCACGATATATTTCAACCGTGGGTAAGGAGAAAATTGACAAATATTATGTCTAAAGACCTAAACAAGGCAAATCGACAAATGCTGCGACTCTACATATTAGAAATGAAATTTCACAAAATCAGTTCTGACAATTTTAGCAATTGATTTCGCTTTATCATTTGACATTTTAGGATTATGAACAATTTGGTGGATTGCATAAACCTTAGTCAAACAATTTAGCATATAACACAAAACTGCTGGTGTTACAAAACAATTAAAAACTGTATGTAGGATCGTTATCATTTGTCACCTCCTAGTCTTACGTTTTAGTACATATGTACTTCGCACAGGAAAACTATAACCTAAGTAATAAATCGTGCTTATGGATTATTGTACGAAAGACAATCATCTATTACTTAGAGTTATTATATCATGTGTGAAATTGGAAATAAATAGAAAATTTTGAGGAGGAAATTATTATGGGTGTAATTATGGATGCAATTGATGCGCAGATTATACGTCCTAGAGTTGAAGCTTCTGAACGAGAAGGTTTTGAAATGACTCAGGTTGATATTCAGAATTTTTACAATTCAGGCTCACCTCGCGTCTATGATCGTACAGAAACTTATGCAAGTTCACCACGTTCATCTGGTGTGTCTGGTGGAAATGGAAATTATCATTATAATATTCATTTGAATGTTGCGGAATATCCCTACGGAGATCATTCAGGCTTGCAGATCATAAGTGATATCCAAAATAACGGTAGTGGGGTTTTGGGTACTCCTGGTACATGGGATGATTCTGTACAAGACATTATTGAAGCCGTCAAAGCTAATTTTAATTAAGAGGATATAGCCACCAGTCATCAAGAGAAAGAAATCAAACAATTATCAGAGAGTTTGATTCCAATTGTGAATGCACACTCGTAACTTTAGCCATGAGTTAGTGAACATAAATAAGGAGAATTATAAGGTAGAAAAGAGGTGAAATTGTGGAGAAAGCATTTAAGTACAGAATTTATCCAACCAAGAAGCAACAGAAACTTATACAGAAAACATTTGGCTGTACAAGATTTGTCTATAACTATTATCTTAACATAAGAAAAAATCTTATGAAAAAGATAAAACAACATTTACATACAATATGTGTTCCAAAGATTTAACAGGTTTAAAGAAACAGCTTGAATGGCTAAGAGAACCTGATAAGGATGCTTTGCAAAAATCATTGAAAGATTTAGATATGGCATATCAGAAATTTTTCAAAGAACATACTGGTTATCCAAAATTCAA
>CALFNR010000009.1:0-2060 GCA_937903005.1 uncultured Lachnoclostridium sp.
ATATCAGATATTTTTAATCCAACCATAATTGGGATAATATAGAGCAGGGCCAATTGCAGCGAACCTCCTATTAAACGGCGATTGTCATGTGTAGGCGCGGCTGCAGCCATTCTGGCAAGGCGTATATATTTTGCAATTTCTCGGAGCTCAAAATGATATGCTTTAATAACAGCACCGCACACAATATCAAATGTGTAGTGTGAATCATTAAAGTGCATACTCCAGTAAAACTTTTGGATGTTTGCGGGTGGCAAAGCCACGCGTAAATCAAAAAATCTATCTAAATACCGGGAACCGTCAAAGTCGTTGCCATAGTGCTTCTTTACAGTATGCTGCAATTCTGCAATATTCACAGAAAACACGAAGGAAATTCTTTCATTTGTAAAATAATGTTTCATTCGCTCCAACAGACGTACAGCGTAACTTGGCTTGCACCTATCCAACTCATCGATAAAGATGACCAGACGATTGCCCCTTTCTGGAAGCAGAGAATCTAGAAATTCCTTTATCAGTTCCTCAATATTCTTTGAATGCTCGATGACATCTAATGGGTTATCACTTTTAAAGCTGCTGATAATTTGCCCCCAGTTCTTGCCTGTAAAAAATTCTAGAATGCTTGTAGCAACATTTATGCAGGATGTATTTTTGAACGTGAAATCGCTTTTTACGCTACTTAGGATTGTATAGATAAGCGAAAGCACTGGATCGTCATCGTTGTCGTTTTCCCAGGCATCGTAATATACGCAGACCTGTGGAATGAGATCCGTTTCCTCTTTGCTAAATTTTGAGAAGATATCTTGTATTCTTTGCCTCTCCTCGGATGGCATCGACTGTATATTGGGGTTGTAAGCCTCCAATACCATTTTAGCCTGTTTGATAAAAAAGGTTTTTCCGCTTCCCGTAGGTCCTATCATAAGTATATTACTTTTTTGCAATTCCACATCATCGGCGGTATTTTCATGTTCAATTCTCTTATGGGAGATGTCCTGATCTCGATCAATCGTATCCTCTGTCAGAGTTTGTATTAAATTGTCATGTGTTGGCTTCAAATCGTATGCTTTCATTTTACTTTCTCCTTTCTCGTGAGCTTATTATTCAGAAAAAGCATGCCTTAAATCAAAGCGTTAGGATGCCATTATATCCTACAATTCTCTTTTTCGCAATCCGAATTATTCATACTTTTTGCAATCCAGTCGGCTGACGTTGTGTCAGTCGACTGGATTATGGTGTGAAAGACGGGTATCAGATACTTTCCATAGATGAGGGATTTTTACAATAAGCCATCATAGTTGCAATCAATTTTGTAATGGATCCCAATGAGACAATCAGTGCCTAGATTATCGAAGCGGTATTGGGGGGATGAGTTACCATGTGCGGAAATGGAAAGAGAGAAAATCTGGCAGCTTACACGTACGGTAAAAGAAATATCTGTGGATCTATTGAGGGACAGGATGGTAGCTAATTTTGACAGCCTTCGGAACCGTAGTACAATGGGCATAATAGAGGGACATTGCCGATAGGCGGTCAGCCTTTGGCTGTTTGTGGAAAGTAAACCGTACTATACTAGATGCAGACTCCCCGGAATTATAGATGCCTATCGCGGAAATAGTTCGAACATTAACAGAATAGTGAGCAAGCCAAGGATTCTCAAGAGATTAATACGATGATCAGCACCGCAATGTAATTACGCAACAGTTATCGAGCGAATATTTTGCTTTCGTTTGCTATGGTGTGTCGAAACTTGCGAACGAAATATGCTTGTTTTTCGTGGATTTGTGAACAGAGATAACCCCAAATTCAGGAGATCAAAAGTGGACGGTATGTCCAAAAGTCCTGTACGCTCTAAATGCGTACAGGACTTTTTCTTTCCAATTTCTCTAATTTACAGATACCGGTCAATCCGCTGGCGCAGCTGCGATAGTTTTTCCTGCAACTTCTGGTGATTCTCCTGGGCATTCTCCTGTATCTCGTCATGCCACTGGCGGACGTCCTCGTCCATGGCGGCGCGCAGCTGCTGGGGGATGGCACGAAGACGGGTGATGGCATCCAGCGACTCCGCC
>CALFNR010000010.1:0-5395 GCA_937903005.1 uncultured Lachnoclostridium sp.
AGAACTACACTGAAAGGTGCCATTTCAGGTATGATCGGTGGCGGAACACTCTCTGTCATCTGGTCACTGTATATTACAAATCTAGGTGGCATTTTCGAAGTATATTCTTTACTTCCAGCGTTTATTTTTGCCAGCCTGCTTATTGTAATTGTGAGTCTTTTGGATAAAGAGCCTTCCGAAGAAATACAAAAAGAATTTGATGCTGTAGAAAAAGCAGAAATATAATAAGATTGTAAGAATTGTTTTTTAGGAGCTGTGAGCAATCACAGCTCCTTTTTGCTTTATAGAAAATTATGTCACACTTTGTTCTTACCGAACCGTTACATTACAATATAAACGAATTCCATTTATCATTGCAACGATTCTTGTTTTACCTTTTGTTCTAGAAACAACACTACCAGCATTATCAACTGATGCAATCGATGCATTTTCAGAATACCATTTTACGCCTGTTGAGATCTCTTCTACCCAAAGCTCAGCTCTTTCATATTGCCCCATGGTAACACTTGTTCTATTAAGGCCAACTACTGTTACATTAACCATGCCCACCTTACCGCTGCTTGTTTTTATGGTAATAGTTGCTGCTCCCGGCTTTCTTGCTGTCACCCTGCCTGTTGATGAAACAGTAGCAACCCTCTTGTTATCACTATAAAAACGAACATGGTCTGTTGTGTTATTCGGTGTAATACTATATGGCAACATAGCAGAAGTTCCCTTAACTAGAGTCATATCCTTTTGCGAAAGGTTTACACCAGTAGCTGGTACTCTCTTCTTAACATATACGTAGCAAACCGCTTTCTTTCCGCTGTTATCTTTTGCTCTGGCATATATTTTACAATTTCCAACTGCTAAAGCGGTGATATTGCCATTTGAATCTATTTGAGCAATTTCTGCATCACTTGAGCTCCATCTAACAGTTTTGTAGGAAGCATTTTTAGGTGTTACTCTTGCTTTTATTTTCGTAGTAGAATCAACAAGCATCTTTATAGTTGTCTTATTTAACGTTATCTTAGTTGCCTGACGAACTACTCTTATTTTACATGTTGCACTTTCTCCACTTCCATCTGTTGTACTACATCGAATGGTTGCCGTACCGACTCTTTTACCTTTTACAATTCCCTTTGAGCTTACTGTTGCAACTCTAATATTCGAAGAAGTCCACTTTAACCTCTGATTCGAGGAATACGTTGACTTTACAGTAGCTTTTAGTTTAAATGTTTTTCCTATTCCAAGTGTATAACTTGACTTATTAAGCGTAATACTCGATACAGACTGTTTTACCGTAACCAAACAAGATGCAGCATGTCCGCCATCTTCGGAAACCGCTGTAATAACAGCTACTCCACCTCGAAGTCCCGATACAACACCTTTGCTTGTAACAGATGCCACTTTCGTATTAGAACTTGTCCATTTTACTTTTTTATTCGTTGCATTAGATGGAGTGAAGATTGTTTTTAAAGTAAACTTTTTCCCCTTCACCAATGTCTTCTTCGTATAATTCAGCTTCATTGATGTTATCTGGTTATAAACTGTAACATACAAATATTCTACAGAACCTGATTTTGTTTTTACTGTAATAATGGTTTCTCCAGGTTTTACACCTGTGACTTTACCAGAACTGTTTACAGTAGCAATTGAGGAATCCTTTGATTTCCATGTAAATGTTGTTTCTGTACTGTTCTTAGGATTTGGTGTTGCAAGTACCTGATAGGTGTCTCCAACCGCAATCTTTAAGTTATATACATCCAAAGTAACACCTGTTGCTGCTCTTGTTACAACAACCTCACATGTTGCTGAGAAACCATTATCTGTCGTTGCTACAATATAAGTTTTACCAGGTCCTACTCCAGTTACTCTACCAGAAGATGAAACACTCGCAACAGCAGTATTCATAGATTTCCAGATTACTTTTGTTGTGGCACTGGCTGGAACCATCTTATAATCAATTTTGGCCGACTGTCCAGCTTCCAATGTAAGCTGCGTCGTACTTAATGAAAATCCCGTTGCCGATTGAAGAACCGTCAAGTTGCACTGTGCCATTGTAAGGTATGGGTTATAAGCAGGTCTGACCGTAATAAGCGCAGTTCCTGCTGAAACTAATGTTACAACACCATCATCATCTACTGTAGCTACAGATGTATTAGAAGATGCCCATACAAGCTCTGTACTGGTTGCGTCTGAAGGTGTGTAAGTTGCTTTTAATTTCACTACTTCCTGATTCAGCTTAACTGTTAAATTCGTTTCATTCAGCTTTATACTCTTAATCGGCGCCATTACTGTGACCGTAACACTAGCAGTTACAAAGTTATCTTTGTTGATAGCCGAAACAACTGAGACACCAGGTTTCTTACCTGTAATTACAACACTCTTATTATCCGATGCAGGCGAAATATCAACGATATCCTTTTCATTTGTAATCCAGGTGATTGGTGCTGTACTAATATCGGGAGTAAAAGTAGCTTTTACTGTAATTGTTTTATCTACTTCCAGATTCACTTTTTCATAATTCAATTTAATATTTGTAACCGTACTTACAACACGAACCAGACAGACTGCTCGCTTCACGTATCCGCTGGTCGTTACCTGAGTCAATGTAATCCTTACATCGTTATTGTCTCCAGTAATCTGCAAACCTTTAATTAAACCACTATCATCAACGGATACTTGTGTCGGAGAACTACTTTCCCAAGTAAATACACCATCAGAAGTACCACTTGTTTCTCGAAGCTGCAAGGTAGCCCCCAATGCAATTGTTACACTGGTTCGGTCTAATTTAATACCGTCCGAAACATGGACTCTAATCGTATATTTACCAGCACTAGGTACTCCATTCGCAGCTAATTCGCCAACTCGCAAAGTATCTCTTATATTAACCGTTATGATTGCATCACCGACTTCATCCGCCGTACCATACAGATCAGATGCAACATAAGTTACAACATTGCTACCACTATCTAGCGTTGTATCAAACATACTCTTAAACGATTCTTTCGTCAAATTAAAAGCCTGTGCTAAATCAAATGAATCACCCTTGTCCACGTATAAAGTTTTATCTTCAAACTCGCCATAAATATGTAAATGAATTACATTCATATAGTCCTGTGGAATATCACTCATTGATTTACCAGATTTTAACCAGCCTTCGTAAAGACCTTTTGGAAAGAATCTTACAGTGTACTCACCTGCTTTACCAACTGTTCGCAGACTTTCTTTCGGTGTAGAAGCTTCCAATTCAATTAAATCAGAAGAAGCAGTTCCTATTGAATCCTCTATAAACACTGTACTGCTTATACCTGTTGAAATTTCCCACTCAATTTTATCCTTAACGGCACCACTGTTAATGGTAAATACTGCATCAGAAAACAACTTATCTGCTTCTGATTCACTATGTACATAGACTTCATTACTTGTACCTGTTGCATTTTGCTTTTTTATAGAAGGTACAACATAAACGGTAATCGTATCTGTCAAAAAATCTGTAGAATCATCTGGCCGATAAGTTGCACGAACCTGCGTACGTCCAGCACCTACTACAGTAACTTTACCTTTGTCTACTGTAACAACATCTTCGTTGTCTGAACTCCATGTACAGTTTGAATCTGTAGGTGAGCCATAGTTCAGTGATAAAGGAACATTATCGAGTCTTACATCGCCCTTTTTTAAAACCAGAGAAGGCCTCTCGTCTGTCGGAATTGCCAGCCCATATCCACGATCTACATTTCCAAGAATACCAAACTTTATTTCAACTTGACATGCTAAAGATGTGGTTAATGTATTATTATTCGAATCTTTATATGTAATTTCCACTGCTATTGTTGCAACACCTGGTTTTAATGCATTAATGCGACACATACCTTTTTGTGCCAAATTAGTAATACTGGCAATACTATTACCCGATGCAACACTCCATGTTGCACTTATATAATCACCATTAGTTGCTCCAACTTGCAAGGTCTGTGTCGTATTCCACATAATATACCTAGAACCTGTAACAATTGATTCTTTCCCTGTTACACCGTCAAAAGCCTTAATATCAAATACCACACTTGAATCAGCCAATGATTCAGCTTGAAAATGTGGCCAAAATACAAACACGGCCATAAAAAAAAGAATACCTATCAATACCTTATGAGTAAGGTATCTACACTTTTTTTTCATCTAATTCCTCCCTTATTTAAAAAAATCTCTATTTTATTATTTATCGTATCAAAGCTGTAAAAATTTTAGTACAAAAAGAAATATTTTTATTGTAACATTGTAAAACTCTCTAAAGGACAAAGTGTCTTCGACACTCTCAACTCCCCTGTTCCTCAATCAATCTTGAGGGAGAAGACACTTTTCTGCACCGAGCGGGTGTCGCTGTACTTTAACGACTATTTTTCTTACCCGCTCGTGTGCATCCAGCCCCCTGCTTTTTAGAGGCTTTTTAACTTATAGGAAAGGACTCTGCGAGTACTTTCCTATAAGTTAAAAAAAGTGCTGACATATAATAATGCCAACACCTCTACTTTTTCGACCTTTTTAGCTCTATTTAGAGCCAGCACTAAGTCAGATTACATTTTCAAATAATTCGTCAAGTTCCGTATCCACTAATCCATAATTCTTTTGACGGTATGCAGAGTATTCACATTCGTATACGATGTGGCTGAGTTTCTCTATATACTGCATATATATTGAATATTTTTCTTTTGGCATACTAAGAAAATATTGCGCTTCTTGAATCATCAATTCCTTTAATATTTCCTTATCCTGTATAGTTCCCTGATAGAAATCACTTGTTACCTTTATAGCATAATCTATAAAGCTCCAAAACTCTTCCTTGTCCTGACAACACTTTTTACAGAACTCTTCTAATTCCTCTTTTCGGAATGGAAAACATCCAAAAATAAAGCAGTTCGCAAACAGAAGGTGACGTAACTCTTCTGAATTATCGATTAGATTATAAAAATACTGAATATATAAAAAAGCAGATAAGTTTCTATTATTAGTCCTTCTCTTTTCTATTGAAAACACACTAAAAACTATCCACTCTGCTGTAGCTGTTTTATAAAGCTGATTCCCATTACCAATATTATAAAACGTAATCAGATCAAAAATCATCTGGTTATATAATTCCTTCGAAACAGAATCATTTCCTGGGATAAGCTGCTCATAAAAATATTGAAACTTCTTACGAACCTCTTTAACATTCCATACAGATTCAAAATACATCTCACTTAGTTTGTTATGTACAAGAATTGAATCTTCTCCTTTCATTTCCAGACAAGTTAATGCATCTTTAGATAAGATTTCATTTAATGGACTAAAATCTCTTCCTCTCATAAAAAATCCTCCCTTAACGCAATGTCATTAAGTTAAGGTACTAATACAAGATTCCTGTACCAGAAATTGTACA
>CALFNR010000011.1:0-28202 GCA_937903005.1 uncultured Lachnoclostridium sp.
TAGAACAGCTTGGAGTTATCTGTGGTAAACTAAGAAATGTAGATGGTGTTATAGATATTGAGAGAACGTCAGGCTGATTTTCCTGGCGTATCGGAATGGAGTTTAAGTATGCAGGATAATTTTGAATTGAATGGGCTTAAAATAAAAAACATGGTGGTAGGGATGGTTCAAACAAACTGTTATGTATTGTCCAATGTTAAGACCAAAAAGGCAGTGATAGTAGATCCAGGTGATCAGGCAAATGTAATTTGCAAGTATTTAAGAGAAGAAGGTCTGGAATTAGAAGGAATTCTTCTAACCCATGGACATTTTGACCATATTATTGGAGTTAGTGGTGTGTTGGAAAACTATCATGTTCCAGTTTATGCATATGAAGCAGAAAAAGCTATGCTAGAAGATGAAAGATTAAACTGTTCTGTGCAGGTAGGGAATCCTGCAACCGTAATAGGGGCAATTTATAAGAAAGCAGATGAAACATTTGAAGCGGCAGGTTTTCCAGTAAAACTGATTGCAACTCCAGGACATACGAAAGGTTCTTGCTGCCTGTATTTTGAGAAAAATGAATGTCTATTTAGTGGTGATACATTATTCTTAGAATCTGTAGGCAGAACGGATCTTCCAACAGGAAATAGTCGTGCGATTATTGAGTCTGTGAATTCTCTTATGAATTTGCCAGAAGATACTTATGTATTCCCAGGACATGGACCTGCAACAACAATAAAATATGAAAAGGCCAATAATCCTTTTGTAGAGAATAGGGCTTAAGAGTGAAATAGAAGTAAGGAAGAATCATAATGTATATATATATGACAGAAGATATGTTTTCCTATGAGATACTCGCATTAGTGAAGGCATTTTATCCAGTGGAGTCACACGTCTTAAAGATGACTGAGCCTGAAGGAGAAGAGGATTCTATCTTCTTATCTTTTTCAGAGGAAGAAATTGGTGTTACGGTAAGACGTGATGGCATCTGTCAGGAGGAGATACGTGAACAGATAACTCGTTCTGATAGAAGATTGTGCAAGGATGCAGTGAAACAAGCTGTTTACCATGCACTATCAAAAATAAATCCTGTTATTCTTCCTTGGGGAACCTTAACAGGCGTACGTCCGACCAAACTATTTATGGAGTTGATGGAACAGGGACATACAAAAGAAGAAATATTCGAGGTAATGCAAAAACGTTATCTTGTCTCGGATAAGAAAGCGGAATTAGGATATGAGATTGTAAAGAAAGAATATGAATTACTGCATAAAATTGATTACAAACATAGTTATAGTGTTTACATTGGAATTCCGTTCTGTCCAACAACCTGTTTGTATTGCTCTTTTACTTCTTACGCATTAAAAGAGTATTCGGCTTATGTGGAGCATTATCTTGAGGCACTTTTTAAAGAAATCGATTATGTGTCCACTTGTCTGCCAGATAAAAAACTGGCAACGATTTATATTGGAGGAGGGACTCCTACTACTTTAAATGCGAGACAGTTAGAAGCATTGCTTAAAAAAGTAAAAGAATCTTTTGATTTCACTTACGTAGCGGAGTATACTGTAGAAGCAGGAAGACCAGACAGTATTACAAAAGAGAAGCTTGCATTGTTAAAAGAATATGGAGTAACCAGAATTTCTATCAATCCTCAGACAATGAAGGATGAGACACTTAAAGTCATCGGACGAAATCATACTGTTGAGGATGTAAGACGTGTCTTTTTACAGGCAAGAGAAGCTGGTCATAACAATATTAATATGGATTTGATTGTCGGATTGCCAAATGAGACAGATGAAGATGTTCGAAGGACATTGGAAGAAGTAATGGAATTAGGACCAGACAGTATTACGGTTCACTCTTTAGTGTTAAAGAGAGCGGCCATACTTAATATGCAGAGAGAACATTATGGTGAATTTACATTTGGTGACGTTGACAAGATGATAGAACTTGGGTACGAGTTTGCAGAACATGCAGGTATGAAGCCATACTACATGTACCGTCAAAAAAATGCGACTGGAAGTAAAAACAGCAGCAGGGAAAATGTAGGATATGCACTTGAAGGAAAAGAAGGCATTTACAATATTCTGATTATGGAAGAGAAACACAGTATTTTGGCATTAGGAGCAGGGGCATCTTCTAAATTTGTATTTCCCGATACGGGACGTATCCAAAGAATTGAAAATGTGAAGAATGTAAATGAGTATGTAGAACGTATTGAAGAAATGATTATGAGAAAGAAAACGTTCATAGAAGGGGATTATAATGTGTCTGACTGAGCAGAAAACAAAACCAGAAGATGCAATGAAATTAGCTGTTAAAGAGGATTTAAAGTATGCCATATCCCATGGAATTATCGTGAGCAATCTGGCATATTATGTGGCGAAGGAACTAGGAGAAAGTGATAGTTTCTGCAGCAACATTGCGATGGCAGGAATGCTTCATGATATTGGAAAATTGAAACTTTGCAAATATTTATATGGCAGAAAGAAAGATACTTTAAAGATTGAAGAAATCAAATACGTGAGAATGCATTCTACTTTTAGTTATAACATTTTAAAAGATATGGGATTTTCACAGGATATTTTAGAGTCTGTATATTATCATCATGAAAACTACGATGGAACTGGATATCCAGATAATTTGAAAGAAAAAGATATTCCACTAGGGGCAAGGATTCTGCGCACCTGTGATGTTTTTGCTGCTTTGGTTTCGGACAGGCCTTACCGGGAAGCATTTGATATCGATACTGCAATAGATTTAATGATAGAGGAAGTAAAGAATTTTGATATGGAAGTGTTTTTAGCATTTCAGCGGTTTATCAATTCTGAACAGTTTAATTCTGTGAAGGATTTAATCTGTGAGAAGGAAAATGCCATAAGCGCGTTAATAGATTAAGGAGGAACAACATGATTACACAAAGACCAAAAGGAACCCAGGACTGGTTTGGCGACAATATGCACAAACGTACTGTAATCGAAAAACTTGCAAGAGAGCTTTGCAGAACATATAACATCAAGGAAGTAATTACACCTGTTTTTGAACATACGGTATTATTCCAGCGTGGTGTAGGTGAAACAACAGATGTGGTGCAAAAGGAAATGTACACATTTGAAGATAAAGGTAATAGAAGTATTACCTTAAAACCTGAAGGTACAGCAGGTGCGATTCGTGCATATCTTGAAAATAACTTATATGCAGAGAGCCAGCCAATTAAAATGTTTTATGTAACACCAGCATTTCGTTATGAGCAGCCACAGAGTGGACGTTTAAGACAGCATCATCAATTTGGTGTAGAATTTGTTGGTTCCAAAAGCCCATTAGCAGAGGTCGAGTTAATTACATTAATCACAACATTCATTAAAAGAATTGGTTTAAAAAATGCGAAACTTCATATCAACAGCATCGGTTGTAAAGAGTGTAGAAAGACATATAACGAGGCGTTACTTGAGTATTTGAAAAAATATGAAGATGACTTATGTCCAACTTGTAGAGAGCGTATGAAGAAAAACCCTCTACGTGTAATCGACTGTAAAGTTCCAAGCTGCAAGGAAATCGTTGCAAATGCTCCTCGTACCATTGATTATCTTGATGATGAATGTAGAGAACATTTTGAAGAATTGCAGTCATTATTAACCGAATTAAACATTCCTTATGAAATAGATACGGGAATCGTTCGTGGATTAGATTACTATACAAAAACTGTATTCGAGTTTGTAAATGAAGAAGGCTTCACATTATGTGGTGGTGGCCGTTACGATAACTTAGTACATGAAATTGATCAGAAACAGGACATCCCTTCTGTAGGTTTTGGTATGGGTATCGAACGAATTATCTATTTCCTTGAAAAAGAGGGAACAGAAATTGAAGCAGCACCAGAGATTTCATTATATGTTGGTATCTTAGGAAAAGAAGCAAAAGCAAGAGCTTATAAGATTGTGAACGAGATGCGTTCTAATGGTATCGTAGTTGAGACAGATTATCTTGATCGTAGTGTAAAAGCACAGATGAAATACGCCAATAAAATCGGTGCAAAGAACACTGTTATTATCGGTGCAGATGAACTTGCTAACAACAAAGCAGTGATTAAAAATATGGAAACACATGAGCAGACAGAAGTTGCATTAGATGCAATCAGCTCTTATTTTATTAACTAGGAAAGTTAAGCCATAAGAGTGTGAGAAACACACACTTTGATTGAAATAAAAAGATATATCCAATAGGATTGGAATGGAGGAAATGATCATGGCAGAATCAATGGCCGGCTTAAAAAGGAGTCATAGATGTACAGAAGTGTCAAATAAGAACATTGGTGAAACTGTCACAGTAATGGGATGGGTTCAAAAAAGCAGAAATAAAGGTGGAATTATTTTCGTAGATTTAAGAGACCGTAGTGGTATCTTGCAGTTAATCTTCGAAGAAAGTGAATGTGGAACAGAGAACTTCCAGAAAGCTGAAAAATTAAGAAGTGAGTTTGTAATTGCCGTAACAGGTAAAGTAAATGGTCGTGCAGGCGGTGTGAACGATAACTTAAAGACAGGTGATATCGAAGTTCGTGCAGAATCGATCCGTATTTTATCAGAGTCTGAAGTACCACCTTTCCCAATCGAAGAGGATTCTAAGACCAAAGAAGAATTACGCTTAAAATATCGTTTCTTAGATTTAAGAAGACCAGATCTTCAAAGAAATATTATCATGAAGAGTCAGGTTGCTACTTTAACAAGACAATTTCTTGCAGACGAAGGATTTTTAGAAATTGAAACTCCTATGTTGTGCAAGAGTACACCTGAAGGGGCTAGAGATTACTTAGTACCAAGTCGTGTGCATCCAGGTACTTTCTATGCGTTACCTCAGTCTCCACAGCTATTCAAACAGTTATTAATGTGTTCTGGTTACGACCGTTACTTCCAATTAGCTCGTTGCTTCCGTGATGAAGATTTACGTGCTGACAGACAGCCAGAGTTCACACAGATCGATATGGAATTATCTTTCGTTGATATGGAAGACGTTATGGACGTGAACGAAAGATTATTAAAGAAATTATTTAAAGAAGTACTTGATGTAGATGTACAGCTTCCAATCCAGAGAATGCCATGGCAGGAAGCAATGGACCGTTTCGGTTCCGATAAACCAGACTTACGTTTCGGTATGGAACTAAAGAATGTAACAGAAGTCGTAAAAGACTGTGATTTTGTTGTATTCAAAGGCGCTATTGAAAATGGTGGTACGGTTCGTGGTATTAACGCCAAAGGTGAAGGTATGATGCCTCGTAAGAAAATTGACGCTTTAGTGGAATTTGCCAAAGGTTACGGCGCCAAAGGTCTTGCTTACATTGCAATTCATGAAGACGGAACTGTGAAATCTTCTTTCGCAAAATTCATGAAAGAAGAAGAGATGACAGCATTAATTGATGCAATGGAAGGTAAACCAGGAGACTTATTATTATTTGCTGCAGATAAGAATAAAATTGTATGGAATGTATTAGGTGCTCTTCGTTTACAGATTGCACAGCAGCAAGGATTACTTCATAAAGACGATTATCGTTTTGTATGGATCACAGAGTTCCCATTACTTGAGTGGTCTGAAGAAGAGAACAGATACATGGCTATGCACCACCCATTTACAATGCCTATGGAAGAAGATTTACAATACATTGATTCTGATCCAGGCCGTGTTCGTGCAAAAGCTTACGATATCGTATTAAATGGTTGTGAAATCGGTGGAGGAAGTATTCGTATTCACCAGAATGATATTCAGACTAAGATGTTTGATGTGCTTGGTCTTCCAAGAGAACTTGCGGAAGAACAATTTGGTTTCTTGCTAAGTGCATTCAAATACGGAGTGCCACCACACGCTGGACTTGCTTACGGTCTTGACCGTCTTGTAATGCTTATGGCAAAACAGGATAGTATCCGTGACGTAATCGCATTCCCTAAGATTAAGGATGCATCTGACTTAATGACCAATGCACCTGATGTGGTAGATGTTAAGCAGTTAGAAGAGCTTTCTATTAAGATTGATGTTCCAGCTGAAGAAGAAAATGAATAAGTAGAAGATAGATAATGGTTACCCCAATAGTCTGGCTTAGGTTAGGATTGTTGGGGTATTTTGGGTTTAAAATTTGAAATCAGCAGGAGAAAAAACTGCTGATTTTGTTATATTCATCAATTTCTGTGAAATACTAATATTGAATTCAACATAATACAAACTTAAATACGAAATAATATCGTATACGCATTGACGTCGCCTGAATAGTGTGTTATATTATGTAGTAATGAAAACTACATTATACGGAAATAAAAATGGAGGATATATTAGTAATGTATAAATTGATTGGTGATAGTTGCACAGACGTAACGGAAGAATTACTAAAAGAAGCAAATATTTGCTTAGTACCTCTTACAATTCAGATAGATGAAGATATTATTATGGATGACAGCACACTAGACCAGCAGGATTTACTGCAGAAATTGAGTGCAAGTGAGCAGTCACCTGTTACAGCATGTCCAGCACCAGAAGCGTATATGAGCTTATATGGTGGCGAAGAAGATGTGTATGTAGTCACTTTATCATCTAAGTTAAGCGGTTCCTACAACAGTGCACTTGTAGCAAAAAACATGTATTTAGAAGAAAATAAGCAGAAAAATATTGCAGTAATCGACTCTCTTAGTGCAGCCGTTGGGCAGACACTTGTCCTTCTGAAAGTAAAAGAATTAGCGGATCAAGGACTCCCTTTTGAAAAGGTAGTAGAGGAAGCAGAGAAGTATCGTGATCACATGACAACAAAGTTCCTTTTGGAATCACTTGACAATCTTCGTAAAGCGGGTAGGCTCTCTACTGTAAAAGCATTTATTGCGAACACTTTGAACCTGAAACCGATTATGTGTTCCAATGGGCATGGTGAAATTGAAAAATTTGATCAGGCAAGAGGAATGAAAAAAGCATTAGATTTATTAATTTCAAGTATTGAAAAGGACGTAACCGATGCAGAAGATAGGATACTAGGTATCACTCATTGTAACTGTCTAGAACGTGCAGAACACATAAGAGACCAGATCAAGGGAAGAGTTCCGTTTAAAGATATTCTAATTGTAAATGCAGCAGGCATTAGCACGGTATATGCAAATGATGGAGGAATTGTCGTTTGCTATTAATAAAAAGGTGATACACGATCACCCATAGAAAATTCTGTCATATAATGAGGTATAACCAATATGAGGTTATACCTCATTATTATATGGAGGAGTTAAATGGGTGAATTATTAGCTATCAATCATTTAAGCTATTCCTATCATAATCTAACTCAGGAAACGCGAGCATTAGAAGATGTGAATTTTATGGTTCATGATGGGGAATTTCTTGCTATAGTTGGTCCAAGTGGTTGCGGAAAATCAACTCTCTTATCCTTGATAGCAGGATTAATTTCTCCAAGTTCCGGCACTATTCAAATTAATGGGAAAGAAGCAAAGGAAGCAGGAATTAATATTGGATATATGTTACAGAAGGATCATTTGTTAGATTGGAGAACGACCCTTAAGAATCTTACACTAGGTTTAGAGATTCAACATAGACTCTCTGAATCCAGTTACATTATGATAAATGAAATGCTTGAAACGTATGGACTAATTACATTTAAGGACTCAAAACCTTCGGAACTATCGGGTGGGATGCGACAGAGAGCGGCACTTATTCGTACTTTGCTTTTAGAACCAGATATCTTGCTGCTAGATGAACCATTTTCAGCACTGGACTATCAGACACGTTTGGAAGTTTCAGATGATATTTATGGGATTATAAAAAAGGAACAGAAAACAGCAATTTTGATTACGCACGACATATCGGAAGCAATTAGCATGGCGGATCGGGTTCTTGTATTGACTTGCAGGCCAGCAACAGTAAAAACTGAGTTTGAGATAAAACTGACGTTAGATGAGGAACGAACCCCATTCCGTGCGAGAAGTGCACCTGAATTTAAAGATTACTTCAACCTTATATGGAAGGAGTTGAACCAGAATGCAAGCTTTGTCTAGAAGAAAACTGAAACTCGTAACCCTCGATAACAATGTTTCTTTAGCACAACGAGAATATGTAAAGAAATATTTGATAAACCAGAGAAAAATATCAACCTTACAGATTCTTATTTTTGTTGCATTTCTTGCGATGTGGGAGATTGGAGCACAGATTGGTTTTATTGATGCCTTTATCTTTAGCAGTCCATCTAGAGTGGTCAAATCTATGTGTCAAATGGCCCAGGGGGGAGAATTGTTCTACCACCTTGGTATCACGCTATTGGAAACTCTTTTGAGTTTTGCTTTTGTTAATATATTTGGAATTGCACTAGCAGTGTTGCTTTGGTGGAATCACAATATTTCAAAAGTATTAGAACCATATCTGGTGGTGCTTAATAGTTTACCAAAATCCGCCTTAGCGCCTGTATTTATCGTTTGGTTGGGAAATAATATGAAGACCATCATTATTGCAGCAATTTCGGTTTCTGTATTTGGCACTATTATTACCTTATACACGGATTTTAAGTCGGTAGAGGAAGATAAGGTGAAACTGATACGTACACTTGGTGGAACCAAAAAAGATGTTTTATGGAAGGTGGTGCTTCCAAGTAATATTCCTTCCATGATTAGTCTCATGAAGGTGAATATTGGCTTATCACTAGTTGGAGTTATCATAGGAGAATTTTTGGCAGCAAAAGCTGGATTGGGCTATTTGATTATATATGGAAGCCAAGTATTTAAACTTGACTGGGTAATCTTAAGCATCATCCTTCTTTGCATCCTTGCTACAGTGCTTTATAAAGGATTAGGCTGGATTGAAAAAAGATACGGAGAACATGCATAAGAATAGAATTAGAAGAGTGGCAGATTGCGTAAAAGGCAGTTTGCCGCTCGTTTGTTTCATTGCGTAAATATTGGTATTTTTGCATAATTACTCATAAAAGCAAATAAATAATTGAAACATGTCGAAAATGATGATATAGTATACTGGACATACAAAGTACGAAATGCATAAAGAAAGGAAGAACAACATGGATTTAGCAAATATTGGTTGGTTGACGTTGATTCCGCCACTTATTGCGATTATTCTAGCATTAATTACAAAAGAAGTAATTTCGTCGCTGCTACTAGGTATTCTGGCAGGAGCATTTATTTATAGTAATGGAAGTTTAATTGGAATGTTAACAACCACGTTTGGTGTTATGGGTGAACGAATGGGAGAAAACATTAATATTTTGATTTTCCTAAGCCTTTTAGGAGCAATCGTTGTGATAGTAACAAAAGGTGGAGGTTCCCGTGCTTACGGCGAATGGGCTGTTAAGCGTATTAAGACAAGGAAGGGAGCATCCTTTGCAACAACTGTGTTAGGCTGTCTTATCTTTATTGATGACTATTTCAACTGTCTTACAGTAGGAACAGTTATGAAACCTGTAACGGACAAGCATCGTATCTCTAGAGCAAAATTAGCGTATTTGTTAGATGCAACGGCAGCTCCCATTTGTATTATTGCGCCAATTTCAAGCTGGGGTGCATCTGTTGCCACCTATATACAAAAAGCGGTCAATGAAGAAAATGGAATGAAGGTATTTATTGAAATTATTCCATATAACCTATATGCCATTTTGACAATTATAATGATTATTATAATTTGTGGAACTAAATTAAATTTTGGGCCTATGAAACGTTTTGAGAAGGCCGCAATTGAGAGTGGCGACCTATTTCTAGGTAAGCCGATTCAGTCTGAAAACAAAGAGGACATGGTTATTTCGGATCGTGGTAATGTACTAGATCTGGTAATTCCAATTGCATCTCTCATTATTGGAACAATCGTTGCTATGATGTATACTGGCGGTGCTTTTAGTGGAAAGAGTACTATACTTGGGGCATTTGGAGCTTGTGACTCATCATTGTCTTTGGTTTTGGGAAGTTTCTTTGCATTAGCTATAATATTCATTCAGTATTTACCAAGAAAAATTCTTTCCTTTAGTGAGTTTATGGAAAGCATAACAGAGGGTGTAAAATCCATGGTGCCTGCATTTATTATTCTAGTGCTTGCTTGGACAATTGGTGGAATCTGCAGTGAACAATATCTGGATACTGGACATTATGTAGGTTATTTAGTAAAACAGATGGATTTCCCTGTGTTTGTTCTTCCAGTGATTATTTTCGTAGTTGCTGCATTCCTTGGATTTGCAACAGGAACTTCTTGGGGGACTATGGCAATTCTAATTCCGATTGGAGCATCTATTTGTAAGACAGAAGGGACCATAGGAATTCTTTATCCAGTGTTGGGTTCGATCCTTGCAGGAGCTGTTTATGGAGATCACATTTCTCCGATTTCAGATACCACAATATTATCTTCTACGGGGGCTGGCTGTAATCATCTTGATCATGTATCGACGCAGCTGGTTTATGCCAGTGTTGTTGCACTTTGCTGCATGGTTGGTTATGTTCTAATGGGAGTTTTGCAGACAGCGTTGATTCCGCTGTTTGTGAGTGTGATTATGTTACTTGCCATTCTATATGGAATTGCCTGCTATGAGAAGAAAAAAGAACCGATTGATTATTCCAATGTAAAATAATAGATTATAGAGAAAAGTGCTTTACCAAAGTTGGCTGGTAAGGCACTTTTTTCACTCTATAGGAAAAATCGATCCACACCTGTCCTATAGAACAAAAGCCCATAAAGGACAGGCGTGGAATGAACATGAACGGGTAAGGAAAATCCGTCACATTTCTAAACATAAAAAAGCCTTGTAAACACAAGACTTTCAACAAGCTGAAAAAGGGACTTGAACCCTCGACCCCTTCATTACGAGTGAAGTGCTCTACCAACTGAGCTATTTCAGCACAATAAATTCGCTATCGCCCATATATGATAACACAATGAAGGTAGAAATTCAATACTTTTTATGAAAAAACAGGAAGGTAAAATTAATTCGTTAAGAAAAACCAGTAAAGCAAAAGATAGTACAGTTACTGGCTTTCCTAATTTAGTTAGGTACTATTCATGATCATCAATCATTCGATAACCAAGGCCACTGACAGTAAAAATGTATTTTGGATCAGATGGGTTTTCTTTGAGTTTTTTGCGAATATTTGCCATATTAACCCGAAGGATTTGATTGTTTTTATCAGCATAAGGCCCCCAGATTGCTTGAATAATTGTTTCGTAAGATAGAACACGTCCTGCATTTAGCGTTAGGAGACGAAGAATCTTAAATTCTATCTGCGTTAAATGAAGTGGTTTATCATTCATTTTTACAATATGCTTTTCAAAATCAATTTCTAACCCTCGTATCTTTACTACATGAGGTTTTTTTGCTTTCTGATAAAATTCCTGATAATTACAGTGTCTAAATGCAGTGCGGATGCGGGCGAGCAGTTCTGAGGTACCAAAGGGTTTGGTTATGTAGTCATCTGCACCAGAATCTAGCGCCAGTACAATTTCACGTTCCTGAATACGTCCTGAAACTACTATAATAGGAATGTTAGACCAGGTCCTGATTTCTTGTATTATTTCAATACCATCAATATCCGGTAACCCTAAGTCTAGTAAAATTAAATCAGGACAATGACTTGTTGCGATAGTTAAAGCTTCTAGACCAGTGGACGCTGTAAGCGTTTTATAATGATTGGCTTCAAGATGCTCTGTAATCGTATTGCGTAGATATTGTTCATCTTCTACAATTAGTATTGTTTGTTTATTCATTTTGGTAACCTCCTAATTTGGGATAGAACAACAAACATTACCCTTGTGAACGTTTTTTCTGATTAATTGCTGCAAAGCATGTTTTATTATGTCAAAATAGATAACATAAAATACAACGATGTTATGTTGAAGCTACGCAAAGAAAGCCAGAACAGTCAGGATGTAAATTGTAATACCCCAGTTATAATCTTGTATCCTTTTCACTTTTTGTATCTTATATTAATCGAGTAGTTCTCATACTGTAAAATAGATTACTGTAGTACTTTGTTTTCCTTTGGTTTGTTTATTGGGTCTTCTTATATTAAGTTTTCGGTCTATGTTTTAAGTGAAAATAACAAAATAATTATACCAACAAATAAACTAGGATGGGGCATAACCAAACATTTTCCATATTTTTTATACCTAACTGGTTATTGATGTACTTTGAATTATTATATCGTTATGAAATTGTAAAAATATATAAAAGTCATACTTTATTTATAGTGGGAAATAAGGAAAAATATCAAACGAAAATGTTAAAATGTCGTTAAGAAACTTCGAAAAATATTGAATTTTATCGTAAAACATGATAATCTCCAAATAGAACAAAGCCCATGAGCCTCTATACTGGCTCACTCCCCCTTTATGGGCTTTGTGTTGTTAACTTATAGAATTACCTGTGCGAGATGAAGAATTCTGTCTAACAGGTATAATTTATTTGATACTTCTCTTTTCTCGTGTCTGGATAGCTCGTATCCGTCGATTCCAGTCTTTTCAATGTCCAATAAGTCGGTTTGCAACTGGTTGATTAAGGCATTTAGTTGTGTTTGTATATCTTGCATTGTCATTGTGTCAGTTTTATCAACTAATTCTTTCAATTCTTTTAATTTTCTAAAGCACTCAGAAAATATTGAATATAAATTATTATGCACCCGTTGACCATTGATAATATCAAGATGTATCTGGTCAATTAAAATGAATATTGACCATAGGTTATGATAGAGTTTATTATATTCATTCAGTTTTTCATAGGAATAGTGTCTATATTTACATTCCAATTCGTATTTTTCATATTTTTCTTTTGCACGTTCAAAGGAAATTTGAAGATTAGTGTGTAGATAATTCAGATTTTCTTTATTTTCTAATGTAATATAGCATTCCAAATTCATGAGTAAATAAGTAAATAAGTCTTTCTTTATCTGTGTGAGCTGTTGCTCTAAGGTTTTATCACAGGAACGATTTGGTGTTATAAAATTTATAATTAAAGATGACATAACGCCTATGGCAGTGTCAATTAGTCGATAAAAGCCATCGACGATAGATGCATCTTTTTGGATGATTAGAGCTGTGAACGCAAAACAGGAGATTCCACATGCTGCGCCCCATCCAAAATGTGTACAAAGCGTCAATGTGATAAATACCCCAATGCCTAAAGTAATTATATTTGTTGGAATGAATAGTATATAAATAGACCCTATTAGAAGCCCGATAATGGTGCCCCAAATTCGGTTCTTAGAGGTTGAAACTGTTTCATATATCGTAGGCTGCATTGTAATGATAACGGCAACGATAGCGTGAATAGGTGTTGGTGTATGAAGGAGTTCGGTTATTAAGTATGAGAACATTACAGCAACGGCAGTTTTAATTATTCTAGAACCTGCTTTTATGGGAGGTTTTAGGTGATGTTTGTGTCTTGATATTGTGTGCATGATGATACCTTAACCTTAAAATTTTTTGTGATATTTTATTGTCTTATCATAAAAAGAAACTCGAAAAATGTCAACAAGGAAAGAAAAATGGAACATTTGTGACAAACTTCCATATACTAAATTGAGATAAGATGTATCTATTTCATTATCAGTTTGTAAAAAATTATAGAAATGGAAAAAGAAGGAAAAGATACATGTATTAATTGAAAAGCGGATTATACATTACAGCTTCAGAGCAATCTGTAATGTATTATACAAAAAAAACTTCGTAAAAAAACGAAGTTTTGATAAAAAGCGGGTGATGGGAATCGAACCCACGTATCTAGCTTGGAAGGCTAGTGTTCTACCATTGAACTACACCCGCTTGACATATATATATTATATACATTTTGGAATGAAAGTCAATAGTTTTTTTAGAAAATAATTTTTGGAAAAAAGGAATAATTTAATTTAAACGATGTTTATAATAGAAGATAGCGATTTGTGTTCGGTCACGAAGTTCTAATTTTTCTAGAATAGTACTTATGTAGTTCCTAATGGTTCCTTCTGACAAAAATAGCGCATCAACCATTTCTTTGTTGGATTTCCCCTCTGCGATCAGTTCGATAATTGAAAATTCTTTATCTGTAATGCCATGTTTTTGATAAATGGATGCATCTGGGGATGGAGAAAGCAATGTTGGAAGTTTGGATACGATTTCGTTGCCGTAAACATTCTGACCAAGCATAACAGCATGTAGTGCAGGAACAATACTGTCGAAGTCCTGTTTGAGCATGTAGCCTTTGGCGCCCATATTCAAAGCTTTGATAATATATTCATCATCTAAGAATGTGGTTAAATATAAGATACGTGCCTCTTTATGATTCTTTAGAATTTCCTCGCCAGCCTGTAAGCCAGACATCTCGTCCATTCGAATGTCCATTAACAGGATGTCTGGTTTTTGGGAGTCGTAAAGACTAATGGCCTCTAGTCCATTGTTACCAGTGCCAACAATAGCAATGTCTGGCTGAGCACTTAATATTATTTTAAGGGATGAACAAACTAACTTGTCATCATCTACTAATACAACCGTGAGAGTATTCAATTCTATCAACCTCCATCTTTTTCTTTTGGTATGGAAATGAAAATTTTAAATCCATTATTAGTTACAATTTGAAGATTACCGTTAAATCCTTTTACACGTTCTATCATGTTTTGAAGTCCCATTCCTTCCACATAATCATTCGAAAGCTGTACACGTCTTGCTAGTGCCTTGGTTTTTTCATTAATCTCACCGTTATCTTCAATAATAAGCCGGTACAAAGCTGGTTCTTCTGCAAGAACGATTAATACTTTTGTAGCAGAGGAATGCTTCATTATATTGGAAAGGGCTTCCTTGACAATTGCAATGAAACAGTATTTTACTTTTAGTAAAGGCGGATTAACAATGTCATATTGATACTGTATTTCACAAAACTGAAATTCTTTTACTAAGTTTAAAATTGTACTATATAAATCTATAGATTCATCGTGCATATTATGTATACTAGCGCGAACGCTATCCATCCCTTCTGATAAGGACAGCTTTAAACGGTTTAATTCATCCTTGATGAGTGGATCTTTTTCTAAAGTAAGCAGTGCGCCTATCTGAATTAAAGAACGGGATAATACATGGCCAATGTGATCGTGTATTTCTTTGGATATACGGTTTCGTTCGCTTAATGTGGCGATATTAATTTCATAATCCTGATTTTCTAATATACTGCGGTTCTTTTCTTCTTCTATCAAAACAAGTTCCTTATTGTCATTTAATGACTGATGGTGGAGAGTTAGCAAATGCGTATGTTTTGAAGTTTTACATTTAAGGTAGAAACTAAGAAGTGTAAACAGTATAATATAAACAGTATTGTGCATGCCTAATTTGGTGTAGTTCATATTTAATATGTAAAATATAAATAATAGAAAGTAATAAAATTTACTCAAAAAGTAATCATACATGAAAATGGGTAAAAACATCGTAAGCTGCGGTAATATAGTACATAGCATGAGATAAGAAAAAAAGAGAAGATTCTTAATTAATCTATTCTCAAGGTAAATCAAAAGGCAAGCAAATAAAAGTGCAAGCAAGATAGGAAACATGATATAATTACCTTTGAATGTTTCTGCATATAAAATAATCGCACAGACGAACAAGAAAGATTTATCTAAAATTTCATTCATTTTAACATCGGCCTTTCAACCTTTTTTCATTTCTTTTATTATGGTGGAAAAATGCAATCATTTCAATAACTTTTCGTGATTTTTATAAAGTTAATTTAGTTGATAGAATATGGAGAGGAGAAAAATATGGTTGTTTCAGTGAAAAAATTAATGAAACGATATGGCAATTATCAAGTAATTGACCAGTTAAGCATAGAAGTGGGGACAGGAGAAATATTTGGAGTATTAGGGCCTACAGGTTCGGGAAAGACAACATTGGTCCAATGTCTTTTAGCTCTTGTTTCATACGATAAGGGAAATATTAAGTTATTTGAGGAAAAATTGACTACTCTGAAAAATGATGTAAAAAAGAAAATTGGAGTCTGCTTTCAGGAAAATGCCGTTTTTGAAACATTGACTGTATACGATAATATTTACTATTTTGCAAAATTGTATCTGAAGAATAAAACCAAAACCGAGCAGGCAGTGGATTCTATTTTAGAGGCATTAGGCCTTAATGAAGTGAAGAAAGTTTATTACTATAAATTGGATGAAGGACGACAAAAATTATGCAACTTTGCATGTGCCATTGTGCATAATCCAGAATTGATAATTCTTGATGGCGGCGTGTCAAACTGTGAGCCTAAGATGAAACATAGAATATATGAGAAATTAAGAGAGTTAAAAAATGAAGGAAAGACGATTCTCTTAACGACCCATTCCATTGACGAGGCAGAAGAAATCTGTGATAAGATAGCAATTATGGATAAGGGGCGAATAGTAGCAAGTGGAACCAAGCAAGAGTTGAAAAAGAGTATTTCACTAGGAGAGCGAAGTAGAATTCGTGTATATCATATTACAGAAAAACAGGTAGAACAGATAAGGTTAATGCCAGGAGTATTCTATGTGGAGTATAGGGATGAGATTCTTACAGTCAAGTCAAAGCGAGGAAGGAATAATTTGCTTCATTTGCTTAAGTATTTTAAGGATAATGAAATTGCATTTGGGGAAATTGTTTCTGAGTTACCTACCCTTGATGATGTGTATTGGGAAATGACAGGAAAAGAATTTGAGAGAGGAAAAAAATGAGTAGAGGAGTAATGAGCCATGTTTCAATCTGTAGGTAATTGTTTAAAATTAAGAACGAAAAGCTTATTTACGGATTATACCGGTTGCTTTTGGTGTATTTTGTTTCCGCTTATTCTAGCAACATTATTTTGTGTGGCAATTCCAAAAAATAGTAATGATAAATTTAGTCCAATCAGAGTGTCTGTGGTGTACAGTTCGAAGGAGACTGAAGAGTTATACCGTAATATGAAGCTTGCAAAAACGAGCTTAGGAAATTCCATTTTTCAGCCGGAACTAAGTTCAGAAATGATAGCAAGAGATAAACTTTCAAGTGGGATAATTGATGCTTACATAAAGAAAAGAAACAGGTATTATGTAATATGTAATAAGGAAAACGCAGTAACGAATATTATTAAAACTTATGTTGAGTGGTATGAGGAGTCAAAAGAAAATTCAGATTTAAATCTTCACATGAATTATGTTATGAAAGAGTGCACAAAAGAAAATTTTCACAAGAATGATGCTTATTTTCTTTCATTACTGGCAATGGCGGCATTTTTAGCGATGCAATGGGGAATAAGAATTACGACCGATTTGGAAGAGTGTCAATCAAAGTTAGGTGCCCATTACAGGATAGTTCCAGTTGCGAGAAGAACGTTGGTTCTGCAAAATTTCTTATCAGTATGTTTGGTAGAGCTGGTAGCCAATCTGCTACTGGATAGCTACATAATCTTAGTAAGGAAACTTAAGCTTCTTTCTGTATTCTCTTATATTTTTTTGGTTCAAATGCTGACAAGTCTAGTAGGAGTTTTAGTGGGAGTGCTGTTCTGCACGATTGTAAATGCAGATTTGAAAATGAAACAAAAATGGGCAGAACGATTTATATTCCTTACTGGCTTTTTAGGAGGAATTGTTTTCTATAAAGTGCGATATACAGTGGATGTTAAATTCCCGCTTCTTGGAAAAACAAATCCAGTTAATATTGCTGCAGATGCAATGTTTCATGTTTATTTTATAAAGGATATGAAAATGTATGGACGAGATATCGCAATTTTACTTGCGATGGTTGTTATTCTGATTGCAGCCGAGGTGCGAATTGCAAGGAGGAAGATATATGCACGTAAGTAATATAACGTTAAAGCTCATTATGCGAATGTGGAAATTCATTCTATTAGAGATTGCAATATTTGCAATCTTGGTTATGCTAGTTAGTAAAAATTTGTATACAAAGGACAATAGAATTCCAGTTTTACTGATGAATGAAGATGAAGATACCTTGCTCACAGAACAGTTTGAAGATTATTTAAGCCAGTATGTTAAGTTTTCTGATGGGGAGATAGAGAATGAAAGCCAGTTAGAGGAAGATTTATTTTATGATAATATCAAATGTGTCATTCGTATTCCAAGATATTTTACAGTAAATTACTTAAATGGCAAACCAGTGGATATAATGAGAAATGAGTTGACAGAATCACAAGATACTGTTTTGGTAGATACTTTAATCAGTAAATACCTAATGGTTCTAAAACAATGTCCTAACCAGGGATTACCTCTAGAAGAATCCATTCAAGTTGTGGAACAGATGCTGTCAAAAGAGGTTATGGTTTTGCCTGTAGAAAAAGTATTATTTAAGAAAGAGCAATTTGCTTCATGTCAGAACTATATGGCGTATATATTGCTTAGTATCATACTGCTTTATACGGTTTCTGCTATTTATTATTTAAGAAGAGATGAGATTGAAAAGCACAACAGAATAGCACCAGTTGCAGGAAATGCAATTTTTCGAAATGCAATATTTGTTTGTATTCTGGTTGGGCTCTTCTTAGCACTTTTTATGGGGCTATTAGTAAGTATGATCGTTGGGATAGGCATTCATGACAAGTCAGTAATTATGGTAATCATAAATGAATTAAACTATGCTATTTATTGCGTAGCGATATCCTCTTTTATTGGAATGCTGATAAAATCAATAAAGAATATTGATTCTATTGGTCAGTTAATTTCTTTGGGAATTACATTTTTATGCGGTGTTTTTGTAAAACAGGATTTCTTGCCAGATAAGGTTGTTCTGTTTACAAAATATCTTCCGACTTTTTTATATGTGAAAGTGAATAATGCATGGAGCAAAGCAGAAGGGATGGATTTTCATGACTATCAGGCATTCATCTTAAATGAGGGTATGATCTTATGCACATCTGCTATATGGATTTTGATTTCTTTAATTATTGGAGAGAAAAAGGTAAAAATGGATCTATGACCTTGAAAGAATATATGTTCTGTGATAATATAGAACATATATTCGATTGAGGTGGATTATGATTATTCAGAATGATTTAAATTTAACGGATAAATTAGAGATTCTTTCAGATGCAGCGAAGTACGATGTAGCATGTACATCAAGCGGAGTCAATCGGAAAGGAAAAGCAGACGGGATTGGGAATACAGTGTCGAGAGGTATTTGCCACTGTTTTTCTGCGGATGGAAGATGCATCTCTTTATTAAAAATTTTGTTTACCAATGAGTGTATATTCGATTGCAAATATTGTGTAAACCGTTCTTCCAGAGATGTGGTTCGAACAAGTTTTACGCCAGAAGAGGTAGCCAAACTGACCATTGAGTTTTATCGAAGAAATTATATTGAAGGATTATTCTTAAGCTCTGGTATCATGAAAAATCCTAACTACACCATGGAGCAGCTAATTCAGGCAATTTCTTTATTGCGTAATCAGTACCATTTTAATGGATACATTCATGTGAAAGCAATTCCTGGAGCAAGTCCTGATTTAATTAAAGAACTAGGTCATTTAGCTGACCGAATGAGTATTAATCTGGAATTACCAACTTCGGAGGGCTTAAAGACCCTTGCACCTCATAAGAACCGGAAAACGATATTAACTCCTATGAAGCAGATACAGCTAGGAATTCAGGAGAATAAGTATAGAAAGAATGAACCGAAGCAGATTGAACAGGCAAAAAGCTCTATAATGCTTCCAGGTATGTCAGAACAAGAACCAGAGGCAATTTCTAACTCGTTGTCTGTTATGAATTCCAGTTCTCGTATGCCAGTTCGCAGGAGAGAGAAAAAAAGCCTGTTTGTGCCAGCGGGACAAAGTACACAGATGATTATTGGCGCAACCAAAGAGACAGATTATGAGATTTTGAATGTGGTTGATAGCTTATACAAAAAGTTTGAATTAAAGAGAGTTTTTTATTCTGCTTTTGTAAATACAACACAGGATTCGAATCTGCCTGTATTACAAGACGGACCACCATTGCTACGAGAGCATCGTTTGTATCAGGCTGACTGGTTGTTGCGTTTTTATGGCTTTCAGGCAAGTGAATTATTGACAAAGGATAAGCCGAATTTCAATATGCTGTTAGATCCAAAGTGTAATTGGGCCATGAATCATCTTGAAACATTTCCTTTGGAAGTGAATAAGGCACCATATTCCCTGCTTCTTCGCGTCCCTGGTATTGGTGTGAAATCAGCCCAGAGAATTGTTCATGCAAGAAGGTATACCAATCTGGATTTTTCAGATTTAAAGAAAATGGGCGTGGTTTTAAAGAGGGCTTTATATTTTATTACTTGTAAGGGTAAGACAATGTATCCTGTTAAGATAGAAGAAGACTATATACTAAGCCATATGCTTGATGTGAAAGAAAAACTTCCAGCGGGTATTGGCGGAAGTGGGTTGTATGAGCAGATATCACTGTTTGATGATGCAAAATTTACAAGCGCGAATCAGAATCTAAGGTAGAGGTGGCCGATGAAAGAAAAACATTTGTATATATGTGAGAATTCTACTACGGGTATTTTTACAGGTATTTATGATGCATGGGCGTCAAGATATGGTCATGAAAATAACAGAATTCTTGTAGAAGAGCCAGAAAATTATGAGTTTTTCACGAAAATGATTTATGTAGAGCCTGATTGGGAGAAGGCTGAGAAGGTAAAACGTTCCATTCGGCAGAAGATATCTAATGATGCTTATATTACAGTGTATCATGCATCGATTTCACAGGATAAGGAAAAAGCAGATGTCATATATCGTTTTTTAATTCTAGGTTTTGCCATGGGTAAAGGGGTTATGGAGTATTTGTCAAATCCTTATGTAAGTCATCTTTATAAGATGGAATTGAATACAAAAAATGAATTATTTCATTATGAGGGATTTTTACGTTTTGTAAAAATGGGAAATCAAATTCTCTTCGGAAGATTTCGTCCTAAAAGGAAGTTAATTTTTTTCATTGCGGATCATTTTGCAGATCGACTGCCAGGTGAAAATTGGCTTATCTATGATGAGGGAAGGAAAAAGGCAGCGGTTCATAAAGCCTATGGACGGTGGTTTGTTTTGGAAAAATATGAGATTAATCTGGAAAAGGATATGAATCAGTTAGAAGAAGAGGATGAGTTTTTGAATCTATGGAAGCATTTTGTGGATTCTATTGCAATTCGAGAGAGAACCAATGAAAAATTGCAATTAAATATGATGCCAAACCGTTTTCGAGAATTTATGCCTGAAGTAGAATACAAAGAGAAAAACAAAAAGTGAGAAAATTTGTATATATTTTTTTTTTCGAGACATACTAACTCCGTAAAATGAATTTTTACTTTATAGGAGGCGTATTTCATGAGAAAGAAAATATGTTTGTTAGTTGCAGTGTGCTGTTTTGGTCTGTTGTCAATAACAGCTTGCTCCAATAATGGTAACACAAATGATGGAACTAACACAGAAAACGGTACTACTAATGGTACAGAAAATGGAACAGCAAATGACGGAGCAACAGCAGATACTGATAATGATGGTGTAGCAGATGCTATTGATGATGCAGGTGACGCAGTTGAAGATGCAGTAGATGATGTAGGTAATGCAGTAGATGACGCTGTTAACGGAACAACAGGTAATGGAGCAGCAACAGATGGTGCAACAAATGGAACAACAAATGGAACAACAAATGGTACAGTAAACGGAACAACAAACGGAACAACGAATGGTGCTGCAGGTGATGCTGCTACAACAACAGCTTCTCCAGCAAAATAATTGATCCATAGAAGAAAAAGCTGCAATGATTTTGAATCAGTCGTGCAGCTTTTTTTGTCTTATTATTTAAACTTTTTTTTGTATTTAGAATAAACTTCTTGTACCGGATGCTTCATAGCACTGCGAAAAGCTGATTTTGCAGCATTTACACGTTTTTGTTCACTATGATAGCGAACTACAAAATCTCTGATATCATCTATGATATAGTAGTTACAGGAGAATCCCAAATGTTCTACTTCTTCACATCGTTTCATTCCAAGGTTCATAGCAGTTTTAATAGATGGCAAATTGTTTTTGGCAATAATAGCGAGCAAGCGTTCTTGCTTTAAGTTAGATACTACATAATCGTAAATTGCCAGAACTGCTTCTGTGGCATATCCTTTCTTTTGGTATTCAGGTGCGATTAAATAGGATAATTCTAGAATAGTCTGATTGTGATATTCCTGATTCTGAATGCCTGCCTGTCCAATTAATGTGCCGTCCTTAAGGTATACACCCCATAGACCGTAATCAAAAAATTCATATTGATACGTAATATAGTGTTTGTGCTTTTCTAATTCATTTTCCAAGGTGTCCTGAGCTGGAAGAGAAGAACGCATTGTTTCCGTATCACGTATCGTATAGAGCGTTTCAAAGTCTTCTAATGTAAGCTCTTTTAATATCAAACGTTTGGTCGCTGTAACGGTAATAGGCAAATGATGTGCGCGTTTCCACTGGTTTGACAGGTATTCACAAGTTAAAGTTTCTATCTGGTCGAAATAGCAGACAGGCTTTGGAACTGGAGAAATGGGATTCGTCTCATCCCACTTTAAAATGTATGGAAAATGGTGATGGGCTGCAAATTGTGTTCCGAGTTCCGTATCACTTACCACTAAGGCAGTTTCAGAAGGAATAGAATGCACATCTTCTTCTTTTGGATTCCATAAAGAATGAATTTCCATCATGTCTAGATTGTGCATGAGCTGGCATGAAAGATCGTTTAGTTTATTTGGAGTAATAAATATAATATATTCTAATTTCATTTTATTTTAGCCTTTCAGAATAAATTCTTATCAAAAGCTATTATAGCAAATGACAGTTTCTTTTGCATTAGATAATCCAAAGATAAACTGGTCATACTAGGAATAGTTTGGTAAAATAATAACCGTATATATGAAAAAGACACAAAAAGGAGAGAAGAAAAATGCCATTTATTAATTCAAAAGTATCATTCAAATTATCCAGTCAGGAGCAGGAAGAGATTAAAACAAAGTTAGGAAAAGCAATTTCTCTAATTCCAGGCAAAAGTGAAGCGTGGCTTATGGTAGGATTTGAAGACGAATATAAGTTGTATTTTAAAGGAGAAGCATCACCAAAAATTATATTTGTAGAGGTAAGTATTTTTGGCAGTGCAGAAAAGTCAGCTTATGATGCATTGACCAGTGAAATTTGTAACATTTACAATGAAGTGACAGGAACTCCGAAAGATAAAATTTACATTCGCTATCAAGAAATTGATACGTGGGGATGGAATGGAATGAATTTTTAAATAGAAAAACAGACGCCGGCTTATGTGAAGTCGGCACCTATTAATTTCTATTTAACATTTTTTCATAAAGCAGACCTACTACAAACCACACCGGAAGGTAATCAAATCGAATGACTCCATCTAAATTGAATCTTCTGTCACTATAATCCCATGGACACGCTTTGAATTTTTTTAGTAGTTCTCCAGACAATAGTTCAAACGTAATGATTAGGAACGAATACACACCTCCTCGCACAAAAGCGTTTTGAGATTTTAGTTTTCTGCTAATCGGCTCAATAAATGCTGCCATGCCATAGATAGGAAACATCCAAAGAGAAGTATTGCATGTAAGTGTTCGATCTTTTTTTATCTTGCTTATGCTTCCAAGTCCTGTCCAGAAACACTCTAGACACCAGCCAAAGAACCCGCAAAATAGAAATTTTTTAAATAAATTTTCTTTCATAAAATTAGTATTTGTTCTGGTGCAAAATTGATACCTGTAAAACAATACCTGTTAAAAACAGGCTGATTTTCTTTACAGATGAATCTAGAAAATTGTATAATACAGAAGAATTATGTTTACGGAGGAATAATATGAAGTTAATAGCAGCAGTAGATAATAATTGGGGAATTGGACTTAATAATCAGTTGCTTGTAAATATCCCATCAGATAAACGTTATTTTAAACAATTAACAGAACATCAGGTTGTGGTAATGGGAAGAAAGACATATGAAAGTCTTCCAGGAAAAAGACCACTTGAAAATAGAGTCAACATAATCTTAACAAAAGCATTCGATTTTCAGGCAAAAGGATTTGAAGTGGCGCATTCCGTTGAGGAACTTTTTGAGATGCTAAAAGATTACAAAGAGAAAGAAATATTTGTCATAGGTGGACAAAATATATATGAACAACTACATGAATATTGCGAAGAAGCATATATTACTAAAATCGATTATGCATATCAAGCCGATCGTTATTGTCCAAATCTTGATACAGCCAATGAGTGGCAGTTAGTTGGAATATCGGAAGAAGAAACTTATTACGACTTAGAGTATTATTTTTGTAAATATCAAAACAAAAATCCCTTAACGATCTTATAAAATATGGTAAAAATACTTGAAAAAATTAGACGTGGAGTTTATCATATAAAAAAATGACTACTACATTTTAAGCGTAACTGGTGATAAACCCAATGGAATAATGTTAGGTGACGTTAGCTTGGATGGATTAGCCGTGGGAAAAAGAGAAAGGATGATATCAATGTTAAATATCAGAATTGAGAAAACACAGAATCCAAAGCCAATTCCAGGAGAAGATAATCCATTAAAATTTGGAACTATTTTCACAGACCATATGTTTATTATGAATTATGAGACTGGAAAAGGATGGCATGACCCTAGAATTGTAGAATATCAGCCAATCGTGTTAGAACCTTCTGCAATGGTATTTCATTACGGACAGGAAATGTTCGAAGGTTTAAAAGCATATCGTACAGACGATGGAAGAGTTTTGTTATTCCGTCCTAACAAAAATGCTGAGAGAGCAACAAACACAAACCGAAGAATTTGTATTCCTGAAATTCCGGAAGAAGATTTTGTAGATGCAATTAAAGCACTAGTAGCAGTAGATAACGCATGGATTCCTACAAAACCAGGAACATCCTTATACATCAGACCATTTATTATCGCGACAGACCCATTCTTAGGTGTACGTCCATCCGACACATATCAGTTTATTATAATCTGCAGTCCAGTTGGTGCTTATTATCCAGAAGGTTTAAATCCAGTTAAGATCTGGATCGAAGATGACTACGTAAGAGCTGTAAAAGGTGGTATCGGTGAAGCGAAAACAGGCGGTAACTATGTCGCTTCTTTAGCTGCACAGGTAAAAGCTCATGACGAAGGATATTCTCAGGTATTATGGCTTGACGGTGTAGAAAGAAAATACATCGAAGAAGTTGGAGCTATGAATATCTTCTTCAAGATTAACGGGACAGTGGTAACTCCTATGCTAAACGGAAGTATTTTACCAGGTGTTACAAGAAATTCAGTTATTGAATTATGTAAACACTGGGGATTGCCAGTAGAAGAAAGAAGAATTTCTGTAGATGAATTAGTAGAGGCTGCCAAAACAGGTGCTTTGGAAGAGTGTTTTGGAAGTGGTACAGCTGCTGTTATTTCACCAGTTGGACATTTAAGATTTGAGGACAACGTAATGCAAATCAAAGATGGCAACATTGGTGAAATCAGTCAGAAATTATACGATACAATCACAGGTATCCAGTTAGGTAAAATCAAAGATGAATTAGGCTGGACAGTTGAAGTAAAATAGAACGACGTTGTGTTATAATAGATCATAACATGTAAGTGAATGAGATTATGATAAAGTTGAAGGAGTATTATGAAAGAGAGAGAAATTCCGAAATCAGGTGAATTTTATCGCCATTTTAAAATGAAATACTACCAGATTGTTACGGTAGCTACCCATACAGAGACAAGAGAACAGATGGTAATATATCAAGCGTTGTATGATGATTTTGGAATATATGCCAGGCCTCTTTCTATGTTTATGTCAAAAGTGGATTTTGAAAAATATCCAGATGCCGTACAGACATATCGATTTGAGCGCGTTGATCGTCCTTGTGTATCAGTAGAATCCTTAGAGCGTGTTCAGAGGAAAGTTGAGAGAGAAGAGTTAAAAGAGACAATCACAGAACATAAAATGGTTTTCGAAGAAAAGAAAATATCGGAAGAAAAAAGAAAGCCAGGTGAGGAAGCGTATGTGTTGGATCAAGAGGTAGAACGTTTTCTTGATGCAAAGACTTACAAAGAGAAACTTAATATTTTGATGTCTCTTAGAAATGATATTACTGACAAACAGCTTCATGATATGGCCATTACGCTTGATGTTACGATTGAAGACGGAAATGTGGATGATAAGTTTATGAACCTTGTAAACTGTTTAAAAACCATGGCACGTTTTGAAGTAGATCGCTAAAGATTCTTTCAATAGAAGAATGATTATGAAAGAATACTGCATATAATTATTTTAATAGATTGTGTATGAAGGTGACTGCATGTCTAGAAAAATAGTTGTTGCAGTATTTTTTTTGTTTGCATTGTTTATCTGTTATCGAGTAGAGCAGAACGTGTATGAGACAAAAACATATTCTTTTTACAAAAACATTGGGTTGTCAGATAAGGAAAGTGCACAAACCAATTCGCAACAAGTACTAGAGAATGAAGCAATTAATGAAAATCTAGTACTAAATGAGAAGAAAAAGGTTGCTTATCTTTCGTTTGATGATGGTCCTTCTGAGATTACAAGGGAAATTCTGAAAGTTTTGGAGGAAAAGAATGTAAATGCTACTTTTTTCCTGATTGGAAATCAGATTACAGATGATACGATATCAATACTAAAGCAATCTGTTAAAGATGGAAATTGTATTGGAATTCACACATATTGTCATGAATGCGACCAGATATATTGTAGTGCAGATGCCTATTTAAATGATTTTCAAAAGGCTTATGATGCAATTAAAACTAACATTGGTGTTGAACCTAAGATTTTCCGTTTTCCATGGGGAAGCGCAAATCGTTTCTTAAGCAACATTGAGGAAGAGGTTATTACGAAACTTGAGGCAGAAGGGTTTACTTATTATGACTGGAATGTCAGTGCAGAAGATTCCGTTGGAAGACCAACATCCTATTCCATTATGAAAAATATTCGGAAGGATTATAAGAAGTACAATAAGCCTGTTATTTTAATGCATGATTCTTCGACATGTAAGCTTTCAGCGCAAATGTTACCTGCCATAATAGACGAATTGAAACAGGCAGGATACACGTTCGATACGTTAGATCATATGACAACACCATTCCAGTGGCCTAGAGACTAATTATAGAGAAAATTTTCTGGGCTTAATGTAGCAAGAAACAAAAAGTTTTCATATGTTATAGTAATAGACTTTTTTGGAAAGAGGAGTATATGAGTAGAAGAGTTGTTGTAAAACCGCAAAATATTAACAGAAGTGGAAATAGATCAGAATCTACACCTGCTGAACAAGAGACTTCTAGGCAAGCTAGAACTGGAAGTTTAAGTGTTTCAGTAAAACATAGCGAAACACTTAAACCAGTGGAAGATGCATCTGTTAGGGTTTCGTATCCAAGCCCAGATGGTGGTTTCGTTGCAGAGCAGAATACGGATCGAATGGGGAGAGCATTTATTGAAAATCTGACGCCAACCGACCAGATGGAACCACCTAATCAGCAATATCAGTTTGTTGTAGAAAAACCTGGGTTCAATCGTGAATCAGTAAGTAACGTGGATATTGTGCCAGAAGAAACAACAGAGCGTACAGTGGAGTTAAGACCTGCTAGGGCAGAGATGAGAGAAGGAAGCAATACACAAACTGGAGTGATTCCTTCAGAACCTAGAAGAATTGTAACGGGTAAATTACGAGTGCAGGTTAGAAGAATAGATGACCAAACCCCGATTGAAGATGCAAAAGTGACCATTTACAAAGTAGGGGCAGAAGAGAATGTTGTCCGGGAGGTAAAAACTGATTCCGCAGGACGTACGCCTGTTATTGAACTTGCAGCAACCAATGTACCTGATACTAATGCAACTTATCGAATTGTAGTAGATGCAGAAGGTTATGCAAGTGCTGAATTAAATCAAGTTGACATAGAGCCAAATGAGACGATAGTTGAAAACATATATCTTGGTCCTGCTTTATATAGTCAGGAGCAGCTTCAAACTATGGAAACGGCGCCTCCTAGCTCACAAATAGATGATAGCAGTAATGCTGGGGCGGTAACGGAAGAGAATCAAGAAGCAATTCCGTTAGAAAATCCGGAGTTACCATCGGAGACAGGAAGACTTCGTGTTGATGTAACCAGTATTCTTAGGGATAGGCCGATTAGTGGAGCAACAGTTCGAGTATTCAACAGTGGGGAAACAGCAACACCTCTTCGTGAAGAAACAACGGATGTAATAGGTAGAACTCCTAT
>CALFNR010000012.1:0-28361 GCA_937903005.1 uncultured Lachnoclostridium sp.
TAAGACACCGCCCTTTCACGGCGGTAACAGGGGTTCAAATCCCCTTGGAGTCATTTAAAAATTTTACTTGACATTTTATAAAATGTCTGATAAACTATAATAGTTGATACGGCGACATAGCCAAGTGGTAAGGCATGGGTCTGCAACACCCTGATCATCAGTTCAAATCTGATTGTCGCCTTTTAAGTTAAAATCCTGTAGAATTATCTACAGGATTTTTTGCGTTATAAGAAAATTCGCTGTGAACTCTTTGACATTTTTTTACTTTAGTTGAGAGTGTTGAAGACACTTAGTTCTAGAAAATTTTAAGAATCAAACATTTTTAGAATAATTCAATAGCAAGTTGCAGAATATGTTATAGAAAAATAAGTTGACATAATTTGATATACGTGTTATAGTTGCAATAGAACAAATGAAATAAACATAAGGAGGCGTACAGTATGAATATCAGTAAGTTCACACAAAAATCGATGGAAGCAGTTAATAATTGTGAGAAACTCGCCTATGAATATGGAAATCAAGAAATTGTACAAGAACATTTACTTTTAAGTTTATTTACATTAGAAGAAGGTTTGATACCTAAATTATTAAAGAAGATGGATATCAACACTAGTCAGATTGAGAATGAAGTAAGACAGCTCTTAGAGAAACGTCCTAAGGTTTCAGGAGGACAGGTTTATATAGGAGAAGATTTGAATAAAGTACTTATTTATGCTGAAGATATAGCAAAGAGGATGGGAGACGAATACGTATCCGTCGAACACTTATTTTTAAGTATAATTAAGTATGCGAATAGAGAAGTTAAACCGTTATTAAAGCAATATAATATAAACCAGGATACATTTCTACAGGCGTTATCCACTGTAAGAGGAAATCAAAAGGTGACAAGTGATAATCCAGAGGCTACCTACGATACACTAGAGAAGTATGGATATGATTTGGTTGAACGAGCAAAAGAACAGAAGTTAGATCCCGTAATAGGAAGAGATCAGGAGATTCGTAATGTAATTCGTATCTTATCACGTAAGTCAAAAAATAATCCTGTCTTAATAGGTGAACCTGGAGTTGGTAAGACAGCAGTTGTGGAAGGTTTGGCTCAACGTATTGTTCGAGGAGATGTACCAGAGAACTTAAAGAATAAAAAGATATTTGCCTTAGATATGGGGGCATTAGTGGCTGGAGCAAAGTATCGTGGTGAATTTGAAGAACGATTAAAGGCAGTTCTTGAAGATGTGAAACAAAGCGAGGGAGAAATCATTTTATTTATTGATGAACTTCATACGATTGTTGGTGCAGGCAAGACAGAAGGTGCTATGGATGCAGGCAATATGCTAAAGCCAATGTTAGCTAGGGGAGAACTTCATTGTATCGGTGCCACAACGTTAAATGAATACAGAATGTATATTGAAAAGGATGCTGCACTTGAGAGACGTTTTCAGCCTGTTATGGTAGAGGAACCTACAGTTGAAGATACAATTTCCATTCTTCGTGGGTTGAAAGAACGTTATGAAGTTTACCATGGCGTAAAGATTACAGATGCATCTATTGTATCAGCTGCGACACTTTCTAATCGATATATCAGTGACCGCTTTCTTCCAGATAAGGCAATAGACTTGATAGATGAAGCTTGTGCACTTATAAAAACGGAATTGAATTCTATGCCTATGGAATTAGATGATGTCAGACGCCATATTATGCAATTAGAGATTGAAGAAGCAGCATTAAAGAAGGAAACAGATCATATTAGCCAGGAACGTTTAAAAGAATTACAAGCTGAGTTAGCAACTTTACGTGAAGACTTTGCAGTGAAGAAGGCAAAATGGGATGAAGAAAAGGCTAGTGTTGAAAAAGTACAAAAACTTAAAGAAGAGATAGAAGAGCTTCATAATCAGATACAGATTGCGCAGAGAAACTATGATTTAAATAAAGCAGCTGAGTTGCAGTATGGCAAGCTTCCAGCATTGGAAAAGCAATTAGAGGCTGAAGAGGAACGCTTAAAAGAAGAGAAGCGTGAGCTTGTTCATGAAAGTGTTACAGAGGAAGAAATTGCGAAGATTATTGCTAGGTGGACAGGAATCCCAGTAGCAAAACTAACTGAGTCTGAAAGAGAGAAAACGTTACATTTAGATGAAGAACTTCATAAACGTGTGATTGGACAGGATGAAGGTGTAGAGAAGGTTTCAGAAGCTATTTTGCGTTCAAAGGCAGGTATAAAGGACCCTACAAAACCAATTGGATCTTTCTTGTTCCTAGGACCAACTGGTGTAGGAAAAACCGAATTGGCAAAATCACTGGCTGCAAGTTTATTTGATGATGAATCGAATATGGTCCGAATTGATATGAGTGAGTATATGGAGAAATACTCTGTTAGCCGTTTAATTGGAGCTCCTCCAGGATATGTAGGATATGAAGAGGGTGGTCAGTTAACGGAAGCTGTAAGAAGAAAGCCATATGCTGTTATACTATTTGATGAAATTGAAAAAGCTCATCCAGATGTATTTAACGTGTTATTACAGGTATTAGATGATGGACGTATTACAGATTCGCAAGGAAGAACAGTAGATTTTAAAAATACAATCCTTATAATGACATCTAATTTAGGCTCTACACATTTATTAGAGGGAATTGATGAGAATGGTGATATTAAGCCAGAAGCAGAAGCAAGTGTTATGAATGAATTACACAGTAATTTCCGACCAGAGTTTTTAAATCGTTTAGATGAAATTATTATGTTCAAACCACTTACAAAGAATAATATCGATAGAATCATTGATTTGCTAGTAGCAGATTTGAATAAGCGTTTAGAGGATAAAGAGCTTACACTTGAGATATCAGAGGCTGCGAGAAGGTATATCGTTGAAAATGCTTATGACCCATACTTTGGTGCAAGACCGCTTAAACGTTTTGTTCAAAAAAATGTAGAAACTTTAACAGCAAAGCTCATACTTCAAGATCGGGTAAAACCTCGTGATACTATTTACATTGATATGGAAGAGGGACATTTAGTTGCTAAGGCATTATCAAGGTAAAATAAACTTCCCTAATTTTAGGAATGCCTTGACAATCCAAACTTTATCATGTTATACTTGCATTTGAAGCATAGAGAATAAAACTTAGCTCCATACCATTAGGCTGGAGCTTTTTTTATTGAGTTGTATAAATGTTACAGGTTGATAAAAAAAGCTCCACAATGGGTGCGCGAACCAGGTATAAAAGGAGTACCTGCATCGACGCAAAAAGTGTCTTAACCTTATGGAATAAAGGAATTAGGAGCTTGTATGCCAAAGACACTTTGCATAATGTAAATGATAGAGTAGCCATATTTGGTTATTAGAAAGGGCAAGAATATATGGAAATAAAAACATTCGAAGAGTTTGATTTGGACGCGAAATTACTTCGTGCAATTACTGAGATGGGGTTTGAACAGCCAAGTCCAATTCAAGCAAAAGCGATACCTGTAATTTTAGAAGGAAAGGACATTGTTGGTCAGGCACAGACGGGGACTGGTAAAACAGCAGCATTTGGTATTCCTCTATTACAGATGATCGATACAAAGGATAAGAACTTACAGGCAATCGTGTTATCTCCAACACGTGAGTTAGCAATCCAGATTGCAGAAGAATTCCGTAAGTTATCTAAGTTCTCTCATGGAATCAAAATTCTTCCTATCTATGGTGGACAAGACATTACAAAACAGATACGTTCTTTAAAAGGCGGTGTTCAAGTTGTTATCGGAACACCTGGACGTGTTATGGACCATATGAGAAGACACACTCTAAAAATGGAACATGTGAAAATGGTTGTTTTAGATGAAGCAGATGAAATGTTAAACATGGGATTCCGTGAAGATATTGAGACAATATTAACAGCAATTCCAGAAGAACGTCAGACAATTCTCTTCTCAGCTACAATGCCAAGACCTATTATGGATATCGCAAGAAAGTTCCAGAAGAATTCTGAGATCGTAAAAGTAGTGAAAAAAGAGCTTACCGTTCCAAAGATTGAACAGTATTATTATGAAGTAAAGCGTAGAAATAAGAACGAAGTACTTTCTCGTCTTCTTGATATATACGCACCAAAGCTTTCTCTTGTATTCTGTAACACAAAGAAAGGTGTGGATGAATTAGTTGAGGATTTAAAAGGAAGAGGTTATTTTGCAGAAGGTCTTCATGGTGATATGAAGCAACAGCAGAGAGACCGTGTTATGAAGCGTTTCCGAAATGGTCAGACTGATATTCTTGTAGCAACAGACGTAGCAGCTAGAGGTATTGATGTTGATGATGTAGAGGCAGTATTCAACTATGATTTACCACAGGATGATGAATTCTACGTACACAGAATTGGTAGAACAGGTCGTGCTGGTAGAAATGGTATTGCCTTCAACTTCGTATTTGGGAAAGAAATCTACAAGTTACGTGATATTCAAAGATACTGCAAAACTAAGATTGTTGCAAAACCAATTCCATCTGTTCATGATGTAACAAGTACTAAGATTGAGAAAGTATTAAATCAGGTAACAGACGTGATTGAAAATGAAGATTTAGAAACATTTATCACTTATATTGAAGATAGGGTAAATCAAGAGGACATTACATCAATTGATGTTGCAGCCGCTTTATTAAAGCTTGCAATCGGGCAAGGTGAAAATGGTGCTAATGATGATACATTCGATTTCGGTGAAACAGGTGCCGAGGATGGTATGGTTCGTTTATTCGTAAATATCGGAAAGAAACAGGGTACAAGACCAGGTGATATCTTAGGTGCTATTGCTGGTGAAACAGGAATTTCTGGTGACTTAATCGGTACAATTGATATGTACGACCGTTACACATTCGTTGAAGTTCCTAGAGAATGTGCGAAACAAGTTATCGATATAATGAAAGATGCTAAAATTAGAGGAAAATCAATTAATATTGAACCTGCTAATTCAAAATAAATAACGAACGTATAATGAAATGAAAAATGTCAGAGTCCTTATTAGGGCACTCTGACATTTTTTCTCATAATGAGCAGTTTCTCATTTTTTGAAGTTAGAACTACTGGTGATATTATGTACCGAATATCTAGCCTGAGTGGATTTTGTGAATTGTTCACAACACAGGTAGTCGGTGGTGTAGTTGATATAGGAGCATTCTTCTTTTAGGTATTATTCCAGCAAATTCGGGAGAGGTTACCCTTTTTGGTAAGACTGATGAAAAGGAGAAGGAAGATTCGCTAAAACGAATCGAGACAATAGTAGGTGGACCATCTTATTATATTAATGGGTAAAATCCAGAAGGAATCATTGAAATAAGAAATTTGATATGAAAGCAGTAAAAACTGAGATTATGAAGCAGAAAAAGCTTTTACTCCTGTTATGTGTGGTATTTCCATTGCTGCTAAATGGGCTACTATATATTGATTTACAGTATCGTTACAAAGGTTATCTTTTGAAGCACCAAAGTGAGTAGTGTTTTTTATTATTGCAAATATGATGGTAACACAAACTAGAATGAATAAAATTTCATTTCCGAGTTTTTACATAATAGTTGTGCAGGATTTGGATATGCTATTGGTGAAAATTGTTAGCAGTATAGTTCTAATACTTTTATTTTGGGTAGCTGGAACTAAATTATTAAAGAAATATATTCAGACATATGCAATAGCATAAGGTGAATAGTATATCGTCTAGTCAAGTCATAAAATTAGAAGAGGTAGTCGAAGTTGAATTCCGACTACCTCTTCTAATTTTATACAGCTTATAGATTAACCAAAGTATCTATCATATAAACCTTTAAATGCTCTACCATGACGAGCTTCATCTTTAGCCATTTCATGAACTGTATCATGAATAGCGTCTAAGTTAGCTTCTTTTGCACGTCTGGCTAAATCAAATTTACCAGATGTAGCACCGTTTTCAGCAGCGATACGCATTTCAAGATTTTTCTTTGTGCTATCTGTAAGAACTTCACCAAGTAACTCAGCGAATTTAGAAGCGTGTTCTGCTTCTTCAAAAGCAGCTTTTTCCCAGTATAAACCGATTTCAGGATATCCTTCTCTAAAAGCTACACGAGACATAGCAAGGTACATACCAACTTCTGAACATTCACCTTCAAAGTTTGCTCTTAAATCTGCCATGATATCTTCGCTAGCACCTTGAGCAACTCCTAAAACGTGTTCACAAGCCCAAGATTGTTCTGCAGACTGTTCCTGGAATTTATCTGCCTTTGCTTTACAGATTGGACATTCTTCTGGTGCGTGATCTCCTTCGTGAACATAACCACATACTGAACATACATATTTTTTCATAATTGTTTTCCACCTTTCAAAGTTTATAATTTATTTAAATAAATAATAGTAATCATTACTGATATTGATATAATAATATATTTTATAATAAAAGTCAATAGTTTTTTGAAAAAACAAGACAGTATCATAAGTTCTTGATACTGTCTTATAAAGTATCAGGTAGGCCTTGTATCCTGCCTGATAAGCTTATATTTAGTTATATTAAAATTAGTGATTATCCTTACAATCCTTGCATACTCCATAAAAGTAGGTTACATGGCCTTCAATAGTCCCATCAAAATTAGAAGATGCCAGAACATTAATATGATCCAGTGAAGGAAGTTCAAGGTCTGTTACTTGGCCACATTTACGACAAACAAAGTGATAATGAGGTTTGGGATTCCCGTCATAGTGGTCACTTCCATCGTCACAGGAGATTTTCATTATTTCTCCTTGCTCTACTAAAAAGTTTAAGTTTCGGTATACAGTGCCTAAGCTAATGTTAGGATATTCTGTACGTAAGTCTTCGTAAACTTTAGCAGCAGTAGGATGCGAGTAAGTATGTTGTAAATAAGTCTTAATTGCTTCTCTTTGTTTACTATACTTTATTGTAGACAAAATCAATGCCCCTTTCTATAAATAGTAACTATTATTAGTTTATAAGAAATCATTAAAGTTGTCAATCGTTCCAGATGATAATATTTACATATTTCTTTCGTAAGTTACATGAAGAAGTTCATGCTCTCTTCCTTTTCACAGACCGTAAGAATACAATTGTGCAACAACTGGATTTTCTTCACTACGTTTAATAACGCTTGTTTTGCCAGTCTTATATAAGCCAGCAGCATAATCTGATTTCTCACAATTTACACAGTCACCACATAAGATACATAGGATTAGAATCTGTTTGTATTGACAGTTAAGGGCTTTCTGGTACTGATTTACAATTTGTTTGTTGGAATGAGAAATTAATTTGAATTTATAAAAAAGATAAATAATGTATAGCTTATATGGTATAATATAGAAAATATGATGATATGGCAGAGCCTGATGTCAAGGCTTAGACCTAAAAAAAACTTGATAAACCGAGAAAGATACACTATACTATGTATTTTATAAGGCGTATTTGTTAGCTTTATAAGATAGGTAACGAATTTCTTGATTTATTAATGAAAAGGAAAAGGGATTACTATGGCAAACAAAAAAAGAAAAAAAAGGAAAAATAAGGTCTTGTCAGTCTTTGGAGTTGCATTTAAGTTTACCTTTTTAATTCTGCTCGCTATTGTTCTAGTAGGTGGAGGCATATTTTATTTTAAATATGGAAGAGACATTCTTAAAATGCAGTCAGATGCAAAGAAGCTGGTAAGTGAATCAACAGTAGATACATTTAGACAGTCTCAGACAAGTACAGTATATGACTATAAGGGTGAGGAACTACTGACCTTGTCGGGAGAAAAAGATTTGTATTATCTAGCTTATGATGATATACCAGATTTTGCGAAAAAAGCAATGATTTCCATAGAGGATAAGAAGTTTACAACACATAAGGGTGTGGATTACAAGGCGATCGTTAGGGCAATGGTTGCTTACGTTAAGAATAAAGGAGAAATAAAGCAGGGGGCCAGTACTATTACTCAGCAGTTAGCTCGAAACATATTCTTAAATTATGAAGTAAGCTGGAGTCGAAAAATTAAGGAAATGTTTATCTCACTAGAACTGGAGAAAAAGTATTCTAAGTATCAGATATTAGAGTTTTATTTAAATAACATTTATTTTTCAAATGGTTATTATGGAATAGAAGCCGCAAGTAGAGGGTATTTCAATTGTTCTTCTAGCGAGCTTTCTTTATCACAGCTAGCCTATTTATGTGCTATACCGAATAACCCGACATTGTATAATCCAGTAAATAACCCCCAAAATACAATTAAAAGAAGAAACAGAATTCTTAAACAGATGCTTGAGGATGGCTGGATTGGACAATCTGAATATGATAAGGCTGTAAATGAAAAGATTACTCTTAATATTCAGAAACTTACGAAAGAAAATTATGTTACAACATTTGTTTTATATAGTGCAACAAGAGCATTAATGCAAGCAAATGGATTTAAGTTTGAGAACACATTTGAAACCACTGCGGATCAGGATGCTTACAATGAGCATTACGATGAAATGTATAATGAGTGTTCTAAGAGTTTATACAGTGGCGGATATCAGATTTACACATCTATTAATATGGAACATCAGAAAAAACTTCAGGAAGCAGTAGATGAAAAGTTAACTGGTTTTACAGACGCTAATGATGAAGGAACCTACAAGATGCAGGGAGCAGCAGTTTCAGTAGATAATTCTACAGGACGCGTTGTAGCAATTGTAGGTGGTAGAAAGCAGGATACAGGTGGCTATACCTTAAATCGTGCATATCAGAGTTTCAGACAGCCAGGAAGTTCAATTAAACCTTTAGTTGTATACACACCTGCATTTGACAATGGATATACACCAGATAGCATCAAAAAAGATGCTAAATTTGAGGGTGGTCCAAGAAATTCAGGAGAAGTTTACCTTGGAAATATAACATTACGAACAGCAGTTGCCAAATCTAAGAATACAGTTGCATGGAAATTATTTGAGGAACTTTCACCAACAGTTGGGTTATCCTATCTAAAGAATATGAATTTCCAGAAAATTGTCTCAAAGGATTATACGGCAGCAGCATCCTTAGGTGGTTTAACTTATGGTGTTAGCCCATTGGAAATGGTTTCAGGTTTTGCGACAATTGAAAATGACGGTATCTATCGAGAACCGACTTGTATTATAAAGATTACAAATGCAGAAGGAAAAGAAATTGTTTCGGATGAAATAGAGGAAAAGACAATTTATACACAAAATGCAGCTCGTATGATGGTGAGTTGTCTGGAAAGTGTTATGACTGAGGGAACTGGTGCAGGTCTTAGATTGCAGGGAATATCTTGTGCTGGTAAGACAGGTACAACAAATGATAAGAAAGATGGATGGTTTGTTGGATTCACACCTTACTATACAACAGGTGTATGGGTTGGCTATGATAATCCAACGTCAATTCAGGACTTAACAGGTTCTAGTTACCCAGGAGCTATATGGAATGAATATATGACTTGGGCAAATGAAGGATTAGATGATATCGGATTTAAAGATTATAAAGGAGCATCTTCTAATAAAGGGAATACTTCTCAGCCAAAAGAAGAGTCTGATAAGGAAGATGAGGAGGAAACTAACGAAGAGGAGACAGAGGTTAAGCCAAGTGAAGATGTGGGTGAAGATGAAGATAAAGATAAGAAGCCACCAGTCACACAAGCACCGAAGCCTTCTAAACCAGTGCCTTCTAAGAAACCAAGTCAAAATAATGATTCAAATGATGATTCAGAAGACTACGGTGGAGATGATACTCCAGATCAAGATCCAGGTTGGGATGAGGATGAAAACGATCAACCAGGTGATGCACCGGAAGTAGATCCGCCAGAAGAGGATGAACCAGAAGATAATGGAGATGCAGTAGAAGCAGAGTAATAAAAAAGCTGTACACAACTGATTTCATCAGTTGTGTACAGCTTTTTTGCAGATATATAAAATTATCGTTGATGATATTTCTTTAATACATTCTGAATGCGTTCTGTAGGATTTAGTAAGTCACTAATAGACGCATCATGATTTAATGTATCAATTAATAATGCAATATATTTGCTCATATCAACACTGATATAGTACTCTTTTGTTAATAACTCTTCAGGTTGATATACAAGGTTTGTTGTTAATACTTTGTATATCAGTCCGTCTTCGTAAGCTTTATCAAATTTTTCTAAGCCGTTAGTAAATAGACCAAAAGTACATGCGACAAAGATTCGTCCAGCTTTACGGCGTTTCAATTCAGTTGCAACGTCAATCATGCTGTCACCAGATGAAATCATATCATCGATAATAAGCATATCTTTTCCTTCGATGTCAGTTCCTAAGAACTCATGTGCAACGATAGGATTACGTCCGTCTACAATTTTAGTATAATCTCTTCTCTTATAGAACATACCCATATCTACACCTAATACGTTAGCGTAGTATACAGCACGAGACATACCACCTTCATCAGGGCTGATTACCATCATGTGTTCAGAATCCATCTTGATATCTGGAACATTTTTTAGTAGAGCCTTAATAAATTGATAAGTAGGCTGGACAGTTTCAAAACTTTTTAGAGGAATGGAGTTCTGAACTCTTGGATCGTGTGCATCAAATGTGATGATACTTTCAACGCCCATATTTGTTAACTCTTGAAGCGCTAATGCACAATCTAAGGATTCTCTTGAACTACGTTTATGCTGTCTGCTTTCGTATAAGAAAGGCATAATTACTGTAATTCTACGAGCTTTTCCACCAACGGCTGCAATGATTCTCTTCAAATCTTGATAGTGGTCATCTGGTGACATATGGTTTGTATGGCCACAAACACTGTAAGTTAAACTGTGATTACATACGTCAACAATTAAGTACAAGTCTGAACCGCGAACAGATTCTTTAATAACGCCTTTTGCTTCTCCGGAACCAAAACGTGGACAAGATGCTTCAAGTAAATAAGAATCTCTTTGATATCCTGCGAATGCAATTGTAGTCTTGTGCTCGTTATTGCGATCGTTTCTCCAGTCTACAATATAGTCGTTTACCTTGCTGCCTAAACTTTGGCTACTTTCAAGAGCGATGATTCCTAGCGTTCCAACAGGTATGGTGTTAAAAATTTTTTCTTGTTGTGACATTGCATTTCCTCCATAAACATAAATATATTAAGTTAAAATTAATAGTTCTCTAAATAAGTAAGAATATCCAGTTATATTTTATAACATTTTCCTTTTATTACGTCAAGGTGCAATTACTTTTTTTAACCGAATATCATCTCCAACTATTTTTAATAATTTGTAATTACTTGTAATACGGGAGAAGACACGTTCATTATATAACCGCTTCATATCTTCAATTGATAAGTTGGTTGAAATAATAGTAGATTTGCGACTTAAATATCGTTCATTAATAATTAGATAGAGCTGAGAGGAAATGAAACCGCTATTTAGTTCAGTGCCTAAATCGTCTATAATCAGTAAGTCGCAGTTCATGATTCCACTAAATTGTTCTTCCACCTCATAAGTTTCTTTTGATTTATCAAATGTATGCTTTTCTAAAATGCTGAATAACTGGAAGGCAGTTAGATAGATTACTGTATGAGCGGTGTTTAATAATTCGCGGGCAATACAGTTTGTTAAAAAAGTCTTTCCGACACCAGGATTCCCATATATAAGCAAATTATCATATGAATCATTAAAGTTTTTAATAAAGGAAATACAATCAGCAACAACTTTTTTCATATTATCATACGGTGATAATTTGGTTGTTTCATCAATATAATTTTTATCATAGTAATCAAATGAAAAGGTATTAAAATTTTCAATTTCAATTGCCTTTTTTATATTTGATTGAGAATATAATAAGTCTACAATAGCCTGCTTAAAACATTGACATTTTTCTCGACCTACGTACCCCGTATCTTTGCAGATTGGACACTGATAGTCAGGAGTTAAATAATCTTTTGGAAAACCATGTGCTGTTAAGAGCGCCTCTTTTTCTGAGGACAGTTCCTTTATTTTATCCTTTAGTTTCTTAACCGCTTCCTGATCACCACTTAGTGCCAGTTTAGCAGAAGCGACGGACTGCTCTGCGATACTGGCATCAAAGTCGTGAAGCTGTGGAATTGCTTTATACGCAATTTCTTGTTTTTTCTCAAGAGCATGACGATTTGTTATCTGGCGTTCGTCATACTCTCGTAAGATTTTATTATACTGAAAGTTTTTTAGTCCCATAATCATGCTCCTGTTATACTATTTATTTAATAAGCGTTGTTCCAAATCAGATATATACTCTTTTGAATAATCTCGCTGCTGGAAGTTATTAAACTGGTTTTTAGGGTTTGGTTTGGGCTGATTTTGTTTTTGCACATTCTGAGCATATTGTTTTGAACGCTGAGAATGACTTGCATCAAGTGCATCAATATCAGCACGTGTTTTTACATTATGTTTATGCCAGTTCTCAATAATGCCATCTGTATATTTAAAATCAGGTTTTCCGGTGCGTAATAGGGCGCGGTTGCAAGCTTCAACAATGATGTTTACATCAAGACCATACTTTTGTGTCCATTTATCGATATATTGTTTTTCAATGGCACCTGGTTGACGGTTTAAACCAAATGCTTTGCTGATTGCCTGATAAGTTGTGTTGTACTTTGCAGAAGATGCTTCGGCTTTCTCTACAGAGTCAACCCCTTGCTCTGCCCAGGCTAGAGCGACAGCTTCAATGTAAGAAGCATTGCGTTTATTTTTAGATACACAGTAATCATATAGATGCATAATTAATTCAGCAGAAAAATTAAGTGTTTCATATAAATAGCAGATTAACTGTACATCAGTTGGCGTTAACAATCGTTCCAAATATATTTCAATAATATTCATAAGCCACTTTATCTCATCCGTATTTGTCAATTCTGCAATCTGTGCCTCTGTATAAGTCGGGCGTTCAATTATCTGTTTTGGTTCCGGGGCAACAGTAGCAGCTGATTCAGATGAAAAGTCGCTATTGCCGTATTTAATTTCCTCAGCTACACGTTGTGAATTGTTTGCAGGAAGAGCTTCAGAAAGGGGTTCCTGTTCCGTTCCTTTTGCCTCTAATAGAATGATTTCTGTAATGTGTCCATCCTGATCCTTATTCAAGGTAACAAGTCCTTCCTTTGACCAGTAATTAAGTGCACGTATAATATCTGTTTCCGTACTGTCTAAATGGTCAGCAACCTGGGATATTGCAAACGCCATAGTACCATCGGATAGGCATCTTAACAAGTAAATATATACTTTAACATATTCCCCATTTGCACGAGGCATATATGAATCAATGAATATATTAGAAATCACAGTTGTTTTCGCGATATGATTTGAATTTAATTGAATTGTATTCATCTTTACACCTCATCCATTTCTTAAGATTTATTGTTGTCATTATAGCATAGTTATGAAAATCTGCAAATAGCACAAAGATGGAATAACTGTCAAAAGAATTAACATTGAAAATGTGGATAAAGTGGATAACTATGTTCTTAACTTTTCTCTTTCAAAATTAAAATTAGACAAGCCTTGATATTAAAGGGGTTTTAGGAAGTTGATGCTTAAGTTGGAAAATCCACAGAAAGTCAAAAAAAAATCCACAACCTTATCAAATTAGAAATGTTGATAAAGTTGTGGATAAAGTGGATAACTATTTTGAAACTAAATCCTCACCAATTAATACAACGTCTCCAGCGCCCATAGTTATTAACATATCGCCGTTAGTGCATTTTCCTTTGACAAATTCTTCAATCTCCTTAAATGTCGGGAAATAGTACACTTCTGTACCGAGTGCTTCTAGTCGTGTAACAATATCTCGTGAAGAAATGTCCCCAGGGTCCTTTTCTCGGGCAGCATAGATGTCAGCAAGAATTACCTTATCTGCGTGAGAGAGAGCCCCTGCAAAATCGTCTAAAAATGCTCTTGTTCTAGAATAGGTGTGTGGCTGGAAAATTACCCACAAATCTTTATGTGGATAATTATGAGCAGATTTTAAAGTTGCTTCTATTTCTGTTGGATGATGTGCATAATCATCAATAACAGTTACGCCATTAAATTCACCTTTCTTTTGAAAACGTCTTTCTGTGCCTGTAAATTGGAAAAGGCCTTCTTTTATGTGTTCAAGAGGAATATTCAACTCAAGACTAAGAGCGATTGCAGCTAATGAATTTGATACATTGTGCTCTCCTACCACACTCAGTTGAATTTTATCCACAAAGACATCCTTCTTATATAGGTCATAACATCCTCTGCCAAGAGTATCATATTGAATATTCTGTGCATTATAATTAAATTCTTTGGAATTCATGCCATAAGTGACAACATTACATTGCAAATCTTCAACAAATTTTTTATAATCAGAAATATCAGAGTTAATGACTAATAAACCATCCTTTGGAATTCGTTTTGCAAATTCATGAAAAGAATGTCTGATATCATCTAAATCCTTAAAGAAGTCCAAATGATCAGCTTCAATATTTAAGATAATACCAGCTGTTGGATAAAACTTAAGAAAACTATTCGTATATTCGCAAGCTTCTGTGATGAAATTTTCAGATTTACCAACACGAATATTTCCGTTAATAACATCAAGTATTCCGCCGATAGATATAGTAGGGTCTAAATTTCCGCTTAAGAAAATATGTGAGAGCATGGATGTTGTAGTTGTTTTTCCATGAGTACCTGATATGTTAATGGCATTTTCATAGTTTTTCATGACTTGCCCTACCATCTCAGCACGATCCATCATAGGAATTCCAGAATTTTTAGAAGCGATAAATTCCGGGTTATCTTTACTGATAGCAGCAGTGTATACAATTAAATCAATATCTTTTGTTATATTTGCTTCACTTTGTCCATATACTATATGTATACCAAGTGATTGCAAATGATTAGTAATTTTTGATGGTTGCATATCGGAACCCGAGATGGTAAATCCGTAAGAGTGAAGCAATTCAGCGAAACCGCTCATGCTGATACCGCCGATTCCGATAAAATGAATGTGAATTGGCCGTGTGAAATCAATTTTATACATAAATATCCTTCCTATCTTATCTTTATAATGTTATTATGAACGTTCTAAAGATATTATAATCAATTAACATAAAAATACAAACATATTTTCATCTATATTTAGGTATATTTAGTTTGACATGGGACTCGTTTCATATTAGTATTTTTAATATTTATATAATTTGCTATAAAAAAAAATAAATGTTGCAAAAAATTAGTGAAAATTATTCACATTTGTATAAAATAATGGTATAATATATGCATTAAACAACAAGGGGGGATTGCGTGATTAAGAAGGAAATGATTGCAATGTTACTTGCAGGGGGACAAGGCTCCAGACTTGGGGTTTTAACAGCAAAAGTTGCAAAACCAGCCGTTGCTTTTGGAGGAAAGTACCGTATTATCGATTTTCCTTTAAGCAACTGTATCAACTCAGGAGTTGACACCGTAGGTGTACTCACCCAATATCAACCATTACGTTTAAATACACATATAGGTATAGGTATTCCATGGGATTTGGATAAAAATATAGGTGGAGTTTCAATCTTGCCACCATATGAAAAGAGTACGAATAGTGAGTGGTACACCGGAACAGCGAATGCAATTTTCCAGAATCTTGAGTATATGGAATATTATAATCCGGATTATGTGCTGATTTTAGGTGGAGACCACATTTATAAGATGGATTATGAAATCTTGCTTCAATATCACAAAGAAAAGAAAGCAGATATTACATTGGCCACTATCCCGGTTCCAATAGAAGAGGCAAGTCGATTTGGAGTCGTTATTACCAATGAGGACAAACGCATATTAGAATTTGAAGAAAAGCCACCAAAACCAAGAAGTAACTTGGCATCAATGGGAATATACATATTTAGCTGGCCTCTTTTAAAAGAAGCACTTTTAGCATTAAAAGATCAGCCAAGCTGTGATTTTGGAAAACATATTATTCCATACTGTCATGAAAAGGGAAGCAGAATATTTGCTTATGAGTATACAGGATATTGGAAAGATGTCGGTACACTTGGTTCTTATTGGGAATCCAATATGGAATTAATTGATTTGGTACCAGAGTTTAATTTGTATGAAGAGTTTTGGAAGATATATACCAAGACTGAGAAGATTCCACCACAATATATTGCTGATACTGCTGTTATTGATAAGGCAATTATTGGCGAATCAGCTGAGATTTATGGAGAAGTCCATAATTCTGTAATTGGATCTGGGGTTTATATAGCGCCAGGTGCTGTTGTGCGGGATTCTATTATTATGTCTTCTGCATCTATTGGAGAACGTACTATTGTGAATAAAGCAATAATTGCAGAAAATGTACAAGTAGGTGCTGATTGTGAGTTAGGAATAGGGGAAGAAGTTCCTAATGTTGAAAAACCTGATATCTATTCGTTTGGATTAGTGACAATAGGAGAAGATTCAGTAATACCTGATAGAATTAAGATAGGTAAAAACACTGCCGTTTCTGGCGTTACTGCCTTTGAAGATTATAAGGATGGTATATTGGAAAGCGGTGGAACGTTAATCAAGGCAGGTGAAAAGCTATGAGGGCAATAGGAATAATTTTAGCTGGCGGTAATAGTGCGCGCATGAAACAATTATCCAATAAAAGAGCAGTCGCTGCAATGATGATTGCTGGTGGATATCGTAGTATAGATTTTGTCTTAAGTAATATGTCTAATTCACATATTCAAAAAGTAGCAGTTTTTACACAATATAATGCTAAGTCATTAAATGAGCATCTGAACTCATCTAAATGGTGGGATTTTGGAAGAAAACAAGGTGGACTTTATGTTTTTACTCCAACAATTACAGCTGATAATGGATTCTGGTATAGGGGAACTGCAGATGCAATTGCACAAAACCTAAGTTTTCTAAAAAATAGTCATGAGCCTTATGTAGTCATTGCCTCAGGTGATGGTGTATATAAAATAGATTATAATAAGGTGTTGGAATATCATATTTCCAAGAAAGCAGACATCACAGTTGTGACAAAACAGCTTCCTGAAGGGGAAGATGCGCACCGTTTCGGTGTAGTAAAAACAGATGAGGAGGGAAGAATAACAGAATTTGAAGAAAAGCCTATCGTAACAAGTGCCAATACAGTTTCTATTGGTGTTTATGTTATTAGAAGAAGGCAATTAATTGAATTAATTGAAAAGGCTGAACAAGAAGAAAGACATGATTTTGTCAAGGATATTTTAATTCGATATAAAGGGGTTAAGAGAATTTATGCTTATAACATGGACAGCTACTGGAGAAATATTGCTTCAGTTGACTCTTATTATAAAACAAACATGGATTTCCTGAAGAAGGATATAAGGGATTACTTCTTTAAGCAATATCCTGATATCTATTCAAAAGTAGAAGATTTACCACCTGCAAAATACAATGTGGGATCTTCAGTAAAGAACAGCTTAGTGTCCAGTGGTTGTATAATCAATGGAACAGTTGAGAATTCAATTTTATTTAAGCAAGTTTATGTAGGTAACAATTGTACTATTAAAAATTCAATTGTGTTGAATGATGTATACATAGGAGATAATGTATACATTGAGAATTGTATCGTGGAAAGTAGAGATACAATAAGGGCAAATACCACATATGTAGGTGAGCCTGATAATATTAAAATAGTCGTTGAGAAAAACGAAAGATACTTTTTATAAATCTAAAGGGGGATATACGAATGCAAATTACAGACGTTCGAATTAGAAAAGTAAATAAAGAAGGAAAGATGAAAGCAGTTGTTTCAATTACACTGGATAACGAATTTGTTGTACATGATATCAAAATAATCGAAGGTGAGAAAGGAATGTTCATCGCAATGCCAAGTCGTAGAGCAGGCGATGGAGAATATAGAGATATTGCTCATCCAATTAATTCAGAGACTCGTGAGAAAATACAATCAATTATTCTTGAAAAATATGAGGTAGCTGCAAACGCTGAAGAAGAGGCAATGGAAGAAACTGCAGCATCCGATGTAGAGTAATTTAATAGAAGAAAATAATTTGTACATAATAAGGGATTGTCTTTCGGCAATCCCTTTCATTTCGTATAATAGTATTGAGCTAATATCCGTTTCTCTTGACATATAGTAGAATAGCGAATAAAGTTAAAGTGATAAAGGAGGAATGGACTTGAAGAAAGTTACTTTCTACGTGGTTTCTATCTTGCTTGTAGCATTGGCAGGATTAGTATACGCCGATGAGATTAAACTTGATGTTGCATCCATGGCACAAACATTAAACATTGTGCCGACAAAAGAGGAGACAGTAAAAATAGTTTATGAGGCATTAAAGGCAGGAGACGAAACTGTTAGGGTTCAATATGTGGGTTCCAAAAAGGACATAGAAGCGTTTGCAAAAAGTAGTGTAGAAGAAGCATTTTTAATTGATGATAAGGAGTCAACAGATGACTTTGATTATATGAAAAATAAGTATCGTGGATATACTGCTTGGATTAGTGGAGCAGGTATGTATACAATACACTATAAATTTGATTATAGTGAAACAAAAACACAGACTGATTGGGTTAATAAAAGAATTGAACAAATTTTGAAAGAGTTAAAAATTGAAAATAAATCAGAGTATGAAAAGATAAAAAAGATACATGATTATATTATAGAGAATACCTCATATGATTTAACGGTAAAATATAATTCAGCATATGAAGGACTAAAAAACAATGTAACTGCATGCCAAGGATATGCTAATATGGCTTATAAGATGTTTGAAGAAGCTGGAGTAAACAGTAGAATAATAACAGGAATAGCAGACGGAGAACCACATGCATGGAATATTGTTCAAATTGGAGATGTGTGGTATAACATTGATTGCACGTGGGATGACCCTATCGGCGGGGGGAAACATAGTAATCAATATGATTATTTTTTGAAATCAAATAAAGATTTTAAAAGTCACGAACGTGACGAAGAATATAGAACAGAAGAATTTCAACGAAAATACAATATGACTGACCATAGTTGGAAGTAAACAAAATGGAGGAAGAGAACATGTACATTATTGTTGGATTAGGAAATCCATCTAGAGAATATGAAGCAACACGCCACAATATTGGCTTTGATGCCATTACAAGAATATCAGATAATTATAATATTCCGTTGAATATGAAAAAACACAAAGCTATTTGTGGCAGCGGATTTATTGAAGGACAAAAAGTGATTATAGCACAGCCTCAGACATATATGAATTTAAGTGGTGAAAGTGTAAGAGAACTATCAGATTTTTATAAAGTTCCAGCAGAAAATATCATTATTATTTATGATGATATTAGTTTGGATGTTGGACAGTTACGTGTCCGTCCAAAAGGCAGTGCAGGTGGGCATAATGGCATTAAGAGTATTATTAACCATCTTGGAACGCAGGAATTTCCTAGAATTCGAGTAGGTGTTGGCAATAAACCAGAAGGTTGGGATTTGGCAGATTATGTACTTGGCAGATTTCCAAAAGAGGAAGAGCCAATAGTACGATTGGCGTTGGGACGTGCGTCTGATGCTTGTACAGATCTGATTTTGAGGGGCATGCAATATACTATGAATCAATATAATAGAAAAGTAGAAATTAATATATAGCATTTGAGTTAGAGAAGTATAAGCGAAATGGAGTTATGAAGAGTGAAAACATTTGTAGAACCGTTAAATGAATTAAAAGAATACAATACAATCAAAGAACTTTTAAAGACAGGAGTTCAGCCGATTCATATTACAGGAGCAATTGATTCACAAAAGGGACATTTCATTTATGCATTAAGTGAAAAGTTTCCAGTTAAGGTTATTGTGACATACTCAGAAAGCAAGGCTAAAGAAATATATGACGATTATCGCATTTTTGATAAAGAGGTTTATTTGTATCCAGCGAAAGATATTATTTTTTATAATGCAGACATTCATGGAAATGCAATTGTAAGGCAAAGACTTCAGATTATTCAGAAACTGATTGAGAAAAAACCTATTACAATCATTATGACCATTGATGGTGGAATAGACAGGGTTCTTCCTGTGGAGATGATTGCAAGCAAAGTCATTAAGCTTAAGACCGCATCTGTCATCAACGTAGATGAGATGAGGGAACAGCTAGTTCATATTGGATATGAGAGAGTAGCTCAGGTTGAAGGACCTGGGCAATTTGCTGTGCGTGGAGGTATTTTGGATATTTACCCTTTGACAGATGACTGTCCTTATAGAATTGAGTTATGGGACGATGAAATTGACACCATTCGTTCTTTTGATGTGGAAAGTCAACGTTCTATAGAGCAAATAGATTCTATTACAATTTATCCAGCGACTGAAATTGTACTTGATCCGGCTAGACTTTCAATGGGGTTAAAAGAGATACAAAAAGAAAAGGAAACCTATGCAGCGCAGTTAAAAAAGGAAAAGAAGTTTGATGAGGCTAGAAGAATACAAGAGGTAGTGGAAGAGTTTCAAGAAAAGCTTGAGATGTATAGTGGTTCCATGGGGATGGAAAGCTTTATTTTGTATTTCTATCAGAATACTGTAAGTTTCTTTGATTATTTTAGAGATCAGGAATGCCTATTTTTTTTAGATGAACCAAATCGCTGTATGGAACGTGGAAGTGCAGTTGAATTAGAGTTTCGTGAAAGTATGATGCATCGAATTCAGCAAGGATACATTTTGCCAAGACAGATTGAAGCGGTTTATTCTCTAAGTGAAATTCAGGCTAAATTAAACAATCGTCCCTTAATAATTATTAGTACATTAGATTATAATGTGAAAGAATTTGTAGTTAAGGCAAAGGAAAACCTTTCGGTAAAGTCAATTCAGTCTTATCAGAATAATTTTGAGATGTTAATCAAGGACTTGAAACATTGGAAAGAGAGAGGGTATCGAGTTGTACTGCTCTCAAATTCAAGGACAAGAGCCAAACGACTAAGTGAGGATATTGGAGAACATGATTTGCCTTCTTTTTATAGCGAGGACCTTGAAAGAGTTGTAAATAAAGGTGAAATAATGGTTTCATACGGGAACCTTCATCATGGCTTTGAATATCCATTGATTAAGTTTGTTGTAATTTCTGAAGGAGATATATTCGGAGCTGAACGAAAAAAGAAGAAAAAGAAACGTGTTTATGAGGGTACGAAAGTTAACAGTTTTACAGACTTAAATATTGGAGACTATGTTGTTCATGAGAATCATGGGGTTGGTATTTACCGCGGAATTGAGAAAATCGAAGTAGATAATGTTACCAAGGATTATCTTAAAATCGAATATGCAGAAGAAGGAATTCTGTATGTGCTGGCAACGGGACTAGATGTGCTTCAAAAATATGCTGGGGCAGATGCTAAGAAGCCTAAACTCAATAAGTTAGGCTCAATTGAATGGAAGCATACTAAGGCGAAAGTTCGTGGTGCTGTTAAAGATATTGCCAATGAATTAGTTAAATTATATGCGATAAGACAGTCCAAGAAGGGGTATTGCTTTGGAGAAGATACGGTTTGGCAGACGGAATTTGAAGAAATGTTCCCATATCAGGAAACGGATGATCAATTAGCGGCAATTGAAGCTACGAAAAGGGATATGGAAAGTGCGAAAATTATGGATCGTCTAATATGTGGTGATGTTGGATATGGAAAAACGGAAATTGCCATTCGAGCAGCATTTAAGGCGGTATCAGATGGAAAACAAGTTGCATATCTAGTGCCAACGACTATTTTAGCACAGCAGCATTATAGTACATTCGTGCAGAGAATGAAGGATTTTCCTATTACCATTGAGATGATGAGTCGTTTTCGAACCGCATCTGAACAGAAGAAGACAGTAGAAAAATTAAAGAGCGGCCAGGTTGACATCGTAGTGGGAACTCATAGACTTCTCTCCAAAGATGTTTTATTTAAAAACTTGGGTCTTCTAATTGTGGATGAGGAACAGCGTTTTGGTGTAACCCATAAGGAAAAGATAAAGCAGATGAAGGAAGACGTTGATGTATTAACCTTATCTGCAACTCCAATTCCAAGGACGCTTCATATGAGTCTTGTTGGGATTCGTGATATGAGTGTGCTGGAAGAACCACCAGTTGATCGGCAGCCGATTCAGACTTTTGTTCTAGAGCATAATGATGAAATTGTTCGAGAGGCAATAAACAGAGAATTAAATCGCGGTGGTCAGGTTTATTACGTGTATAACCGTGTAAATAATATTGATGAAGTTGCAATGAGTGTTGCTAAGCTTGTGCCAGAAGCAAGTGTCTCTTTTGTTCATGGTCAGATGCATGAGAGAGAATTAGAAAAGATTATGTTTGATTTTATTAATGGTGAGATTGATGTACTTGTAGCAACAACCATTATTGAGACAGGATTAGATATTTCAAATGTGAATACAATGATTATTGATGATGCAGACAAACTTGGACTATCACAACTTTATCAATTACGTGGACGTGTTGGACGTTCGAATCGAACTTCTTATGCATTTTTAATGTATAAGAGAGACAAAATGTTAAGAGAAGTGGCTGAAAAACGACTTCAGGCAATTAAAGAATTCACAGATTTAGGTTCTGGTTTTAAGATTGCAATGAGAGATTTAGAACTTCGTGGAGCAGGAAATTTGCTTGGATCGAAACAGCATGGACACATGGAGGCGGTTGGTTATGATTTGTACTGCAAAATGTTAAATGATGCCGTTCGAACATTAAAGGGTGAAACTTCTATGGAAGATGAATTTGAAACTGCAGTAGATGTAAACCTAAATGCATATATTCCGGCAACTTATATTAAAAGCGAGTTTCAGAAGCTTGAGATATATAAACGAATTGCAGAAATTCAGAATGAAGATGAGTATTTGGATATGCAGGAAGAATTGACAGATCGTTTTGGAGACATGCCAAGTAGCGTTAATTATTTACTTTATATTGCCCTAATAAAATCAATTGCACACAAAGCATATATAACACAGTTGAAACAGATGAATGATATAGTTAAAATAGTAATGTATGAGAAGGCAAGAGTGGATATTAGCAAGATACCAGAATTAATTGAATCTTATAATGGAACTCTAAAGTTTGTTACAGATAAGGCGCCTTATTTCAGTTTAAACCTAGAGCGTTTTAGAAAAGCATCGAAAAACGACCATATGAAGTTTTTAGATTATTTAAAAGAAGTAGTAACCAAGGTATATGAGTTAGTGGAAAAAAGAGATTAATGTAAGAGTGGTATTTAAGCACCAGAGGAGTTATCGTAAAGGAGTAGACAATGATTAGATGGAATAAGGTTTACAGGGGAGCAGGGGTGTTGATGCTGGTGATTGCCTTATGTGGTTGTAGTGGAGCGAAGGCTACAGTGGATGAGGTAATGGAAGAAATCAAGTCAACACAAGTGAGTGAGAAGGATATTGCAGAATTAGAACTTGATGATGTAATATTAAGAGTTGGAGAGCGGGATGTAGATTATGGTGACGTATTATTTTACATTTATCAGGCAAAGCAGAAATATGAGAAGGAACTTACCAGCAGTGTATGGGATGTGACAATGGAAGATGGCGATTCTTTTGAGGAGTATGCAAAAAAGGAATTGCTTAGAGAAATGACAGAGGTTGAAGTTATTTGTACAGAAGCTCAAACTGAAGGAGTTAAGTTGACAGAGGAAGAACAAGCTGAGGCAGAGAATAAAGCTTCCGCTTTTTTAGATTCTGTGACAGAGGAGGATAAGGAATTATACGGGTTTGTAGAAGATAGGGTAAAAGATATTTATGTGAATCATGCACTTGCTAACAAGATGTATCATGTTGTTACAAGTGAGAGCGATACGAGTTTGAAAGATAAGGCATTTGAAGATGCTTATTCAAAATGGTCTGAGGATATTGAGATTCATATGAGTGTAGAGCTGTGGAAAAGTATTGGAATTCAGACTGTGAAAGGTGCGCAAAGAGAATAGTTATGAAAAAAATATTAGTTATATTGACAGGTGGCACAATTGGAAGTTGTGTACAAGGAGAAGTAATTTCAGCTAAAGTAGAAAGATCAGCAGAAATTGTAGGACGTTATGAAGCGTTATATGGAAAACAGGACTTTTATGAAGTGGTTCAACCAATAAATGAGTTAAGCGAGAATTTACAGCCAGGAAACTGGGAGCCGATTATGGAAGCTTTAGATGAGGCTCTAAAAAAGGATTATGATGGAATAATTGTAACCCATGGTTCTGATACATTGGCATATACATCAGCGTTTATGGCCCTTCGTTATGCCTATGCAAAAATTCCAGTTGTATTTATTGCGGCGAATTATCCATTGGATGATGAGAGAAGTAATGGAATGCAGAACTTTGCTGGAGCAGTTACGTTTATTCATGAGCAGGTTGCGACAGGTGTGTATACAATATATGAAAATATGAATTCAGAAGTAGAAGTTTTCCTGCCAACAAGAATGCTTGGTTCAGATCCTTATTTTGATCAGTATCAAAATTTTGATCGACAGGTATTTGGCTGGATAAAGGATAATAAGTTTGTTGCAAATGGTAAATGTCCAGTAAGTTTAGAAATGGTTCAGAATAGAAAATCTGATATAGCAGAGAAACTTACATTTGAGTATGAAAATGAAGTTCTTTTCATTCAAACATACTTAGGAATAAACTTTAAACATTACAAATGCACAGAACGGACCAAGGCGGTTTTGATTTGGTTGTATCATTCTGCAACAGGCCCAATTAACGAAGAAGCGGGTTTGGTAGATTTTATTAAAGAATGCAATAAATCAGGTATTCAGGTATACGGAGCATCCTTTAAGAGTGACCATATGAGCTTTTATCAGACTACACATTTGTTGTTGCAAAAGGGAATGAAGCCTATGATTAATATTTCAAGCGTTGCGGCATATGCAAAGTTGGTGTTGGCTTATAATCAAAAACAAATAAACGTAGAAGAGTTACTAGGTAATAACATATTTTTTGAAAATTTAGAAAATATATGAAATTAATAAAAAATTTAGAAAAATAATCTTGAAATTTATGTGAATTAAATGTATAATTTCCTCTATTTAACACAGAATATTATTTATAAAGGTGATTTATGAATATTAACTTAATGGAGGAATTATTTTTATGAAAGCAACAGGAATAGTACGAAGAATAGATGATTTAGGGCGTGTGGTTATTCCGAAGGAAATTAGACGTACACTGAGAATTCGCGAAGGCGACCCATTAGAGATTTTTACTGATAGAGAAGGCGAAATAATTCTGAAAAAATACTCTCCAATCGGTGAATTAGGACAGTTTGCTAAACAGTATGCGGAATCATTAGCACAAACTATGGGACATATTGTCTGCATTGCTGACCGTGACCAATTAATTGCAGTTTCTGGTGGCGGTAAAAAGGACCTAATTATGAAGTCTATTCATAAAGAATTAGAAAATGTTATTAATGAAAGAATAAATGTGCTTGCAACTAATAAAGATAAAAGTTACTGTAAGATATCAAATGACGAAGAGGAATATGCTTATGAAGTAATTACTCCGATCATTTCAGAAGGTGATGCCATTGGGGCAGTTATTATTCTTACAAAAGACCCTAAGATTAAATTTGGTGAGCTTGAAGTTAAACTTGCACAATCTGCAGCTGGATTTTTAGGAAGACAGATGGAACAGTAGAAGAATAGAATTTTTTTTTGTTATATTGATTGTAGAATTTTTAAAAATGAGGTGAAAAAATGAGCTATAATGATAGCTTAAAGGAGTTAATGGAAGTAGTTCGGACGCTTCGAAGTGAACAGGGATGTCCTTGGGATAAGAAGCAGACTCATGAAAGCTTGAAACCTTATCTTCTAGAAGAAACCTATGAAGTTATTGAGGCTATTAATCAGTGTGACATTGAAAATTTGCGTGAGGAACTTGGGGATATTTTGCTTCAAGTTGCTCTACATAGTGTTATCGCTGAAGAACAAAAAGAGTTTTCTATTGACGAGGTTGTTCATGAGGTTTCTGAAAAAATGATTCGAAGGCATCCTCATGTATTTGGTCTTTCCGATGAAAATAGTGAAAACGGTGTTGCAGTCCAATGGGAGGAGATTAAGCAAAAAGAGCATAATGAGACTACCATTGGTGAAAGTCTAAAAAAGATTCCAAAAGCAATGCCTGCATCCATGCGAGCCACAAAGATTCAAAAGAAGGTGTCAAAGGCTGGGTTCAATCTGGAAAATGAAGAGCAATGTTTTGAATTGATCGAAAACACTAGAAAAAAACTGCAATATTGTTGTGAAAGTAAAGAAAAGACTGGAATTGATAATGCCTACGGAGAATTGCTATTTGCAGTATTGAATTTATCCACGATTTTAGGGGTAAATGCAGAAAATTCCTTGACAAATGAGGTAGATAAGTTTATAAATAGATTTGTAGGTATTGAGCGAGTCGCAAGTCGCAAAGGAAAACGCCTAAGCGAGCTATCTATAAATTGTGAGAATGAATTATGGAAGCTAAATAGAAATAAAAATAAAGATTAGAAATTAAGAGGAGGAGTAAATCCATGAACAAAGCTGAATTAGTAGCTGCTATCGCAGAAAAGACTGAATTATCAAAAAAAGATTCCGAAAAGGCTTTAAAAGCTTTTATCGATGTTGTTACAGAAGAATTAATTAAAGGTGAAAAAGTATCCTTAATCGGTTTTGGTACATTTGAAGTATCCGAAAGAGCAGCTAGAGAAGGTAGAAATCCTCAGACAGGTAAAACAATGCAGATTGCAGCTTGCAAAGCTCCTAAATTTAAAGCTGGTAAACAATTAAAAGACGCTCTTAACTAATAAGAAGCCTGGGGTTGCATATGCAACCCCTTTTTTTCCTTATAGGAAAGTCCTCTGCGAGTCCTTCCCTATAAGGAAAAAAAGCCCCTAAAAAACAGGGGCTGGATGCACACGTGCGGGTATGAGGAACTTACACTTTGAATCTTATAAAGAAAGGGTATGCGTTATGAGATTAGATAAATTTTTAAAAGTAAGCAGATTAATAAAAAGACGTACTGTTGCCAATGAAGCTTGTGATGCGGGCAGAGTAATGGTTAATGGTAAGGTGGCGAAAGCTTCACAGTCAGTAAAAGCCGGAGATATTATCGAGATTGGATTTGGAAATAAAACTGTTAAAGTTGAAGTATTAAACGTTCAGGAAACGGTCAAGAAAGATGAGGCAAAGGAATTGTTTCGATATGTTTAAATTAGGCTGTCATAAGAATTTTTTTAAGGACCTTCTAATATATATGTAAAAGTACATATATATTAGGAGGTTTTTATATGGAGGAAAGAGCTGTTAAAACGAATCATAATTTAACTATGCACAGCAGAGAGATGGTTAATATAACAGGCGTTAAGGATGTATTATCGTTTGATGCAGGAGAAGTTTTATTGGATACAGAACAGGGCATTCTAATGATAAGGGGACAAGAACTTCATGTAAGCCGTTTGACATTGGAAAAAGGTGAGGTAGATGTAGATGGAAGAGTGGATAGTTTAACATATTCTGATACAGGTTATGGAAAGTCAGGAGAATCATTTTTAGGTAGATTATTTAAGTAGGTGAGCGAATGGATGCAATCAACTTAGAGGTGAGGCTGTTTCTTTCCTCTGTATTGTGGGGGATTGGCCTAGTTATCTTGTATGATTGTCTGAGAATTTTTCGAAGAACTGTGAAACATAATAAAATCTGGGCAGGGTTAGAAGATGTTCTCTATTGGACAGTATGTGCAGTACTTATTTTTCGAATGATGTATCGTATCAATGACGGTGCAATTCGTGGATTTGCAATTGTTGGAGTGGTAATTGGAATGGTTCTGTATCATTACAGTGTTAGTGAATTTTTCGTTCAGACCATCACCCTTGTCATACATAAATGTATCTATGGTGTAAAAAAGACAATACAATTTATTATGAAGCCTGCTATATGGCTCTCTAGACGGTTTCGCTGGATTATTGTTTTCTTAGTAAAACCATTTGGAAGGCCTTTCCGTTTTGTAAGAAAGGCATTGAAAAAAAGATGGAAACAAGTTAAAATAGCAGTAGTAAAAAAATAGCAAAGGGATGAAAGTGGTTCATGAAAAAGAAAAGAAAAAAACGGAGCTATTTTGCTATTGCTATTGTTGTTTTGTTTTTATGTGGTCTAGTTACTTATCAAAAGTATGAATTGATTGATACATTAGAGCAGAATCAAAAGCAATTAGATGCTCTGGAAGAACGGAAGAAAGGCTTGTTAAAAGAGAGAGAAGAAATCAGCGATTATGAAGATTATGTGCAGACCAAAAAGTATGTTGAAGAGATAGCTAGAGAGAAGCTTGGACTGGTGTATGAAGATGAGATAATTTTCCAGTCAGAAAAGTAGAAACTAAGGGTTGACATTATAATTAAAACAAGTTATAATGATAATCGCTTTGTGGCGGAATAGCTCAGTTGGCTAGAGCACACGG
>CALFNR010000013.1:0-11415 GCA_937903005.1 uncultured Lachnoclostridium sp.
GTTGGATTATTCACTAATACCGCTTTGGCATCTTTGTTTTCAATAATTGCTTTCTTTACATCTTCCACTGACATTCCTAATGGAATTCCTAATTGTTTGTTTATTCCGGGATTTATATAAACCGGTATTGCACCGTTTACTACTAATGCGTTAATTGCACTTCTATGTACGTTACGCGGCATAATTACTTTCTCGCCTGATTTACAGACTGACATAATCATCGCCTGCACGGCAGCAGTTGTTCCATTGACAATAAAAAATGCTTCCTTTGCTCCAAATGCTTCTGCTGCAAGTTCCTGTGCTTCTTTTATTACTGATACGGGATGACATAAATTATCTAAGGGCTTCATAGAATTCATGTCTAATCTCATACATTCTTCTCCCAAGAAGTCTCGTAATTCCTTATTGCCTCTTCCACCTTTGTGACCAGGTACATCAAAATGAGCTAAACGGTTGTATCGCTGCTCTTCTAGTGCCTTTCGAATCGGTGTATCCTGCTGGGTTAGCGTGTTCAACGTTCGACTCTCCTTCCATCACGTATAATAATCGTTAACAGTATACAAGAAAAGAGAAGTTTTTGCAAGAGTAATAATAAACTATAAGTTTAGTATTTGTGTTACTTTTATACTTTTTCAAAGGTGGGACATGCGAATATACTTAGAAATGGAGGGTTTTATTTTTTTGCATAGATATAATTTTTTTATAAAACTAATAGTAAACGTGAAGTTTAGTATTAGAAAGAATTTCTATTGGTGATTAGAAGAAATGTGTCACTTCTTATTTGGATATAATATTGTAATTTCTGATATTGAAATAGAGAGGTAGAGCGTAGATGCAATACCTCTCTTAGTGCTAGAACTATTCTACTTTCCTATATTCAGCAATGAGCTGCCTTCCTTCCACTGGTAATATCCTAAAATATTTTTGTAAGTCAGCGATAATATTTTTTTCTGGCTTCAGTTCTTCTAGATTAACAAGGATAAAACGCTTGACGCTTTCCTTGAATCCCCTCTCCATGCCTTCACGTAGTCCTTGTTCTAGTCCTTGCTCTAGCCCCTGTTCTAACCCAATTTCCATCATATCCCGCCGGATTAACTTCATCTCTTTTTCTTCATCATACTCAAATATACTCATCTGAACCGCCTCCGCTTTATTCTTTAATAGAAAGCCACTCAGTATACCTTCCTTAATGCTCTCATTGACCGCCTTTTCTACTGCCTGGCTAATACTCATAATAGCTGTATACTTACGTACTTTTTCTACATACTGCATGTATTCAAACAAAGTCTTACATTTTTTCATAAGTTCCTTGTTTTTTCCTAAATTAATATTCAGAACAGTTACTCTAAGTTCCAATTCTGGATTGTCCATTTTCTGTTCATAAGCATCGGAAAGTTTTTCAACCCTTCTCTCCCATGATGTATCCTTGCCATTATAGAACACAATAAAACGTGGTGTTGGCACCATTACCTGCTTAGGGGAATATAACGACTGCTGTCTAGTCAATTTTTCTAGTTCTCTTGATATGTAAAATAAATTTCGCATTGGCAGATTCGGAGAATCCGTTGATTGATGTTCATACAAATTCAAAGAACTGTCAATTACGAACGCTAGATCATTCTTTTTATTCATATAAATTGCATTTTCAAGTGTTACAATCTCCAGTTCATCTGGATCGTCGTAGTCTTTCCCGCTCATTGCATTATAAAGGCTTAGAAGCGCCTCTTTATCGCTAAATATCATGCGAAACAACGTATCCTTATAGTTTCTCTGCACTGGATTAAAATTTTCGTTTTTCATAGAAGTTCCTCCTTATCCGGCAGAGCATTCCGTTGAAAATCTCTGCCTGTTCTTTTTTAATGGAAAAGCATAGATTTTCTGAAATGAAACAAAGGATTTGATAATAGAATTGTTTAGAATTGTTGAAAATATGCTTTTGTTGATTATATCATTCATTAGAGGACAAATGCAATAGAAAAAAGAAAATTTGGTTAAGTTTTATTTCTCATTTTGTGATTTACATATTTTAATGAATTATGACACACAAAAGAGAAGGAGTACCCTCCTTCTCTACCTCTCAATCTCAAACAAATTATTAAGCACCATCCAGTTCTGTCTAAAATACTTCATTAATTGCCAATACCCAACACCCTTTAATCCATATTCCGGCACAAGCTGAAGCCTAGCATTGATGCTTCTTGCATCCTCAAACCATACTTCATGTTCCACTCCATCCACTGTATAGTTAAAGTATGGTGCCTGTGAAAGCTCATCAAACTGTATGACTGCATTATTTTCCCTGGCAATTTGAATTGCTTCTACATTTCCAATAGTCTTTGCCCTTGATTCACCACGAACATAAGGCAATGTCCAATCGTAACCGTAGTTAGACATTCCCATCAAAACCTTCTCAGGCAAAATCTGTGAAACGGCAAAATCCAGGACTTCACGAACTTTGTTGATTGGAGAAACCGCCATTGCTGGTCCATAAGCATAGCCCCATTCATACGTCATACACAATACATAATCCGCCGCTTCTCCAAGCGCCGCATAATCAATTCCCTCATACAATAATCCAGGCTGATCGACTGCTATCTTTGGAGCTAAACACACCGACACCACTAGTCCTTCTGGATTAAGACGCGCCCGCAGTCTTCGAATAAATTCTACATACCTGTCTTTATCTTCTGCTAAAATGTATTCAAAATCAACATTTACTCCTGCGTATCCCTTTTCCATCACCGTTTCATACAAATTATCAATTAGTCGGTTTTGTACCTCTTCATTTTCAACCAGCATATTTACAAGGATATTACTAAATGTTCCATCTGCACCAAATGGTGTTAACACAAGCATAGGCTTTACGTCTGCATAGTTAGCTTCTTCTAAAAGCCGTTCATCCTCAATAGGAATCAGCTCTCCATCAGTCGTAAATCCATATGAAAAAATAGATAAGCTTGATAAGTACAATAAGGTTTCTGTCAGCACATCTTCCTGTATGTAAGGATATGCATATCCATCCACAAACATAGATTCTAGCTTATCTCCCTCAAACTGTATCACAACTGCCTCTCCAATTAATAGAATAGGGTCAAACAAAAGATAAGGATTATTACGGTAAATCATAAGTGTACTGATACCGTACTGTTTGGCAATTGACGCAATACTATCTCCTTCTTGTACGATATGAATGGTATTGGGTACAAGCACAACCAGCGCCTGGCCCACAACCAGAGACTCGTCAAAAGACAGCTGGTTATCGTAAGCTAGACGCTGATAGTTAACACCGTATTGGTCGGCAATTGATTGAATTGTCTGGTTTTCTTCCACTACATGAATAATCATAAATACACCGTTTTTATTTAGCTTATGTAAGGAAATGGGATTTGATTCGTGATAGTGGATTTAAAACTAATTCTTACACTCTTGTAGTGTAGTCTAAACAAATCCAGCCAGCACCACTCTTAAGTTTACCCCAATTTCCAGAAGTCTGAACAATTGTATAAACTCCTTGGTCCTTAATACTTCCTGTAATACTATAAGATGTTCCAGGGCCACTTCTAATGTTTAACGCATCCGCAGTTACTCTTACTAAGTATGAACCTGAAACTGATGGTTGTTCTGTTGTAGCACCTAATTTTGCATTAACTTTATTGGCAATGTCACTGTGATGATTGTAAAGATAATCGCCTGGACAAGATTTTGCTGCAAACCAGCGGTGAACTGTCATGTTCTGTTTGTCTACCTGACCGATTAATGACTTATCACCTTTCCATAAGAGCTTTTTGATACCGTTACGTTTACAGATATCTGTAACTAAGTTAATTAAAGCGTTGTATGCTTTGTCGGATACATGCCAGCCAGTGCTTTCTCCACCATCATTTGCAACTTCGATGGTAATGGCACGGTTATCATTGGATGCACTAGAAGAACACCAGGAACGGTCTTTTTCTTCTACATACATACCAATTCTACCATCACTGCCAATACCATAGTTAGAACTTGCCTGTCTTGAAGTTGGTGCAAATACATTTCCGCATGTTTCAACGGATAAATCGCCTGCCATGCAATGAATTGTTATTGTATCGATTGCGTGATTTCTAGGGCTTGTTTTATTTGGTGATATTTTTGTATAATTAACTAATGAACTATTACTCATAATGATACCTCCTGTACCTTTTCCTTTTTATTTGAAATGCTTTCCTCATGGCCATGTAAGAAGTATTTCTATCTACTAATAAGGAGGTCATTACCTAAAATGTAAACTAATAGAATAATTTTTTTATGGTATTTCTATCATCTTAACAAAAGGGCAGCGATACATCAGCTGATTCATGCTTTCATCATATATGTAAATCTCCTGATTCTGCAATGCTGATCTCCGAAACATAATTTGCTGCCCCAAATAATCATCTGGCACCTGATATAGACGATGAAGTACTTGCACCATTCCTGCTTCTGTTACATTTCCTAAAAACTTAATCAAATAACTTTCACTCAATACCCTTTTTTCAATAAAAATATGATTTCTAATGTTTGCAAAAAATATATCTGCCGGTGCATTGATTTCTTTTCTCTCACTTTGATAGTTCCACCTGTTAATGTGATTAACAAGTATCTCTTTCAGTTCCTGTAAATTCTGAAACTTTTTCATACTTAACAGTTTTAATTTGTCTTGCAACGTGTCAATGAGATGAACCGATTTCATTTGTGCTTTTATTTCCGTATCCAGTACCACTTTTATCCCAAGTCCATTGGTTATCCGATTCCAATTCTCTCTTTGCAGTTCATAGTTTGATAACCAAATAGAATCTGGTATTCCGTAACGCCACAAGTAACTCATTAAATTGACGTTATTTATCATAGGCTCCGTAACAAAGCATATTTGTGCATCAAGAATAAACTGACTTCCGTAATCAAATATCAGAATCAGTTTTCCTCTTCGACTTCGTACTCCCAAATGAATGAAACTTGTCTCAAACTCGTGTATTACCCATAATTCATTTGTATGTATTGCCATCTGTCTTCCTCCACATTTGTTTTTATATACCAAATGTATCATACTTTATACATTTAGACTATTCACAACTAATGTGGTATAGGTAAGAAATTGCCTTAACTTCCTTCTATTCAAGTAATGAAGAACGTAGAGGCAGCGCAAATATACCTTACACTGGTGCGCAATATAATAACGAACATAATGTATCAGTCGGTAGATATGATTATAATAGGTTTTCATCACAAAAACGCAAAACTTCACACCTTCTGAACAATTTTTTAACAGACGAAGCATCTTCCAGTAAAAGGATACTGTATAAATATGATAAGGAATCACATCCTTTGGCAGTAGGGCGTGAGTACTCCTACAAAACAAACATCGAAAACGCAGTATAAGCAATTGCCTCTCTTCTACATTTCCAATCCAAAAGATAAGATTCCTTCGATAATAGCCATGCCGAACCAACGTCCCCTTTCGCTTGCAAATGGGACATTTATAATTCATATTCTTTGCTTCTTTCACTTTTCTTTCGTAATGTAAACTATCTGTATTCCAGTCAATAATCATTACGAATCGCCTTATATTTTATATTACTCCTATATTACTGAGTATCACAATGGTTACAAAATAGTGAATACGGAACAGATACTGGTCCAGACTGCTAATTGCCCCGCCAGCTCTTCATCTCCCCCCATTTCTCCTGCCATAATTGCACTTGTCACGGCAACAGAAGAAGCAAACAAAGTAATAAACGCTGTGAAATTTGAATTGTCAACTTATCTGACGTTACTGTCAACAGGCAGTGTTACCAGTATTTTAGTTCCTTTTCCAACATCACTATCAATATCTATTCTTCCTTCATGGTATTCAACAACATGCTTTACAATTGCAAGCCCCAGTCCTGTACCACCAATCTGTTTAGAATGACTTTTATCTACACGGTAGAACCGTTCAAATATTCGATTCTGACAATCTTTTGGAATTCCTATTCCGTTATCACTCACTTCAATAAATACATTTAACAAGTCTTTGTGTATACTTAATTTTACATATCCACCTGGTTTATTGTATTTGATTGCATTTTCACATAGATTGTAGAGAAGTTCTTCCATCATAAGTTCAACTGCAGTAATACGAACATTGTCTACATCCAGTTCAAAACTTACCCTATACTTATCTGTAACGGGATGCAACGACTCTTTCACCCGATGTGCCAGGTCATCCATTTTAACGCTTACTACATCAATTCCAACTTTCTTTTCATCCAGTCTGGAAAGTTTGATAATATCATTTACTAGATTAATTAATCGTTCTGATTCCTTATAAATTTTTTCAGAAAACTGTTCTACATCTTCTGATTTTACCATTCCATTTCGAAGAAGATCGGCATATCCAGAGATGGTGGTAATTGGTGTTTTCAGCTCATGGGATACATTTGCAGAAAACTCTCTTCTCAATTTCTCATTTTTCTTTCGCTCATCATTATATTTACTAATCCGGACTAAGAGAGGGTTAAACTCTTTATATCGAAAATTGGTTTCCGGATTATGAATATCAATGTTATTAATCGGTTCAATAATTGTATTAGACATTTTCCATGCAACTACCAGAGACAGCACAACACTAAGTGCAAATACAATAAAATAATAAGGTGCCAGACTTATAATAAGTGCTAAGAGGCTCTTAGAAACATAAGCAATACGTAGCACTTCCCCTGATGAAAGCCGTTGTGTGGCATAATATGTCTGTTTTCTTAATGTTTTAGAATAGCGAATATCAAATGATTTTCCATTTTTCAAAGCTTCTCGGATTTCAGGACGAGCATGGTGGTTTCCCATCTCGCTTGCCTTTTCTTTAGTATCAAAAAGCACTGTTCCTTCTTTTTCCACAAGGGTTATTCGTGACACATTTGCATCTGCAATCTGTTTTAAATAGAGAGGAACCTTCTCACCTTCCATATGTTCAAGTGCAGCTGCGATATCTCCAGCTTCACTTTCCATCTGGTTTTTCATCATAATATGATTAATATTAGAGAAAAGGAACAGTACAAAAATAGAGATTACAACTAATATGGCACAGGATAATGCACACATATTCATGTAAATTCGTTTTCTCATTTTGCCTCTCCAATCTTATACCCTACACCACGAATTGTCTGAATCAGTGCTCCACTTGCTCCAAGTTTCTGTCTCAAGGAACCAATATGCACATCCACTGTTCGACTTTCCCCTTCATAACCAGTATTCCAGACAAGGTCCAAAAGTTTCTCTCTGGACATAACTAAATCACGATTTATCATTAAATTATATAATAGTTCAAATTCCTTATATGTTAGTGAAACCAACTCATGGTTAACCGAAACCGTATGTTTTTCATTATCTAATTCAATTCCACCAATGCTTAATACATTTTCACGTTCTACAGCGTGAGTTCTTCGCATAACTGCTTTAATTCTTGAGATTAGTTCCATAACACCGAATGGTTTTGATACATAATCATCAGCACCAAGGTCAAGTCCCTTTATTTTGTCATACTCACTTGCCTTCGCAGTCAGCATTATCACTGGAAGCTTTTTAGTATCATGATTTGCTTTTAGTCTCTTTAAGATAGAGATACCATCTTCGTCTGGCAGCATAATATCTAAAAGGATTAAGTCTGGCTTTTTTTTATTCAGCCCCTTATAGAATTTCTCAGCATTTTCGAACCCTTCTGCCTGGTAATTAGCAGATTGAAGTGTATAGATCACTAGTTCTCGAATATTATCATCATCTTCTACACAATAAATCAACTGTGCCATTTTCATTCACCACCAATTTCATTATATCTCATTTAAGACATATTCTGCAACATTATCTGCATGATCGGAAATCCTCTCTAGATTACTTAAAATATCTAAAAATACAACCCCCGACGTCGGCTTACAAAGCTCATTTGCCAGTCTTTTCATATGCTTATTACGCAGTTCATCTTCAATACTGTCAACCAAATCTTCGTAGTGCTTGGCTTTCTTTGCACTCTCTTCACTTAAATCTCTTCTGGCTCTTATTGCGTAGATAAAACTATTGGTTACAATTTCCATAATCCCTTCTAACTCTTTATAAGCTGGTTCAGAAAAGCATATGCTATTTTCAATCATATAACTGCCAAGTTCAGCAATGTTTTCTGAATGGTCACCCATTCTTTCAAAATTGCTTACCGTATAAAACAGATTTGTAATACTTGTATGCTGTTCTTCGGTTAAAGGCAATGCACTAATTTTAACAAGATAATCCGATATGACATCGGTCATTTTATCAATCATATCTTCCTTTTCATATACTAATTTCGCCTTTTTTATATCTCTAGAGATAACGGCATCAAATGCAAGTTTCGCAGATTCATAAGCCACTTCTCCCATATGCACTACTTCCTGTGTTACTTCTGCTACCGCCAATGATGGAGATTCCAGAATTCTTTTATCCAAATGCCTGCAAGTAAGTTCTACATCATCTGCTACTTCTTCATTTCCACGGCTTTTCAGTACAACATCTGAAAACTTCGCTATCTGGTGAATAAATGGGTAAAGTAACACAGCACAAAGGATATTGAAGCAAGAATGAAACGCTGCAATTCCCACACAACTTATTGTAGAGCTTGCAAATGCTGTATGATTGGCAAACACAATTTCCATTCCAAAACCAAATACAATTGCTCCAAAAACGTTAAATAGAAGATGTATCATGGCAGATCTTTTTGCATTCATTTTTGTTCCGGCACTTGAAATTAAGGCAGGCACACAAGTTCCTATATTCTGTCCAATGATTAAAAATACTGCTGTCTCCCAGTTTACCAATCCATTTAATGCAACACACTGTAAGATACCAATAGACACCGATGAACTCTGTAGAATTAGTGTAATCAGTATTCCTGCTAATATTGCAAGTATTGGCTTATCCCCTAAGGATGCCAATCCACCAATTAACGTTTCCTGACTTTCAAACTGATTAATTGCATTTGTCATGGTGTAGAGTCCAACAAATAAGATTCCTAACCCAAATAAAACATCTGCCATTACTTTTCTCTTTTCATTTTTTAACAAAATCATCATAAAAGCTGCACAGCCAACCAAAAAAGATGCAACTACATAAGGATATGTTATATTTCCAAGACTAATCAAGGAAACAATCCAGCCTGTTACTGTAGTTCCTATGTTTGCTCCCATGATAATTCCAACTGACTGAACCAGACTTAGTATTCCTGCATTCACGAATCCAATAACCATAATGGTTGTTCCAGTGCTGCTTTGTATAATTGAAGTAATCAGAACCCCGACAAGTATTGCCATTACTTTTTTATCTGATAAAACTTCTAAAAAATTCTTAATAAACGTTCCCGTTAATTTCTGCATTCCCTCTGCCATACGATTCATGCCATACAGAAACATTCCTAATCCACCCATAAAAATTAATATTGCAGAACAGTAATCCATTCTTTATACTTCCTTTCTGTTCTTACACTTTGATATTTTCAACACATTAAAACCCATTATATTCCTATGGTGTAAGATATATTATAAGCATTTGTAAAGACTATGTAAAGTTTCAGTTGTGTGCGGACTAGAGACCTTTCTATAACACAAATAAAGAGGGGGTCGAACAGACAAATTAGTTCGACAGCCCTCTCACAGTCTAGCTCTATCAAAATGCGTAATGTTTCATTTCTCTTTATTTTCTTCTTTTTCATTTAAATTGGATATTCGAGGAATCAAGAAAATAACTGCCATAATAACCAGAATAGTAACAAAAATACCTGCCATTCCTTGTGCCATAATAATAAGAGCATTCTTTAAATTTTCCATATTAATTGCTAATATCATAGTTTCCCCCTTACATAAGACCCGTAATAAAACGGATTACCAAACCTCCTGCTACGGCTGATGCAATTTGTCCCGCTACGTTAGCGCCTGCCGCATGCATCAGTATGATATTTCCAGGCTCTTCGCATGCAGCAAGTTTCTGCACTACACGAGATGCCATTGGAAATGCAGATATTCCTGCGCCACCAACCATAGGATTAATTTTATCTTCCAGAAAAAGATTCATAAACTTAGCAAGTAGCACACCTGCTACAGTGTCCATAACAAATGCTGCTAAACCAATTACCATAATAATTACTGTGTCAAGTTTTACAAACTGTTCTGCTTGCATACTAAACGAAATTGTTAATCCTAAAAGCACAGATATCAGATTTGTTAAGGTTCCTTTTGCAGTATCTGACATTGTTTTTAATTCACTGACAACCTGCCCACCTTCCCGAAGCAGATTTCCAAACATTAGAGCTCCAATCAAGCCTAATGACTCTGGTGATACTAGTCCCACTACAAGTATGACTATAATTGGAAACAGGATTCGGGTATTGGTTGTAACTGAATTCGGGTTATAATCCATATGTATGCATCGTTCTTTTTTCGTAGTGAGTGCCTTTATTACAACAGGTTGTACAATTGGAACCAATGCCATGTAAGAATATGCTACCACTGCAATTGCCCCCATATAATTGGAATTCAGAACTTTTGAAACCAGAATGGACGTTGGTCCATCCGCTGCTCCAATGATGCCTATTGATGCTGCATCATTCATATCAAAACCTAATAATACTGCCAGCACAATTGCAAAGAAAATACCAAATTGAGCTGCTGCACCGAATAAAAACATTTTTGGATTAGAAAGCAATGGACCAAAGTCTATCATTGCCCCAATTCCTATAAATAGCAAAATAGGCATTGCTTCTGCTGAATCAATTCCCACATGAAACAACCATTCAATAATCCCCACAGATTCTGTATTTCCTGCCGTTCCTTGAATCATCTGTGTTAGAACTGCCGTTCCTGGAAAATTTATCAGAATCGCTCCTATTCCCATAGGAACGAGCAAAGTGGGTTCACATCCTTTTTTAATTCCAAGCCAGATTAAAAGACCTCCTACAAGTAACATAACGATTTGCTGCCAAGTAATGCTTAAAACACCTTCAATTAAAAAACTAAAGTCCATATTGCCCTCCGTTCATCTTTTCTCAATTGGTACTTACATTAAGAATTCTTCATAATGACTGCCTGCACAATATCTGCAGCATGTTCACAAGTATCAAAACAGTTTTCAATGCATTCATAAATATTTCTCCACATCACAATACGCCTGACATCTTCCTCTCTATATAACCGGTACATATTTTCTTTATAAAGTTGATCCCCTCGTTCTTCCAGATCATTTACTTTAACAATATGTTTACTAATGGTTGTTAATGACTTAAGATTATGGAATTTTTTCAATACATCGCCTAAGCTTTGTATACAAGCCAGCCGCACATAAAGCACACCTATCCCCCAATGTCATTAAGTTAAGGTACTAATACAAGATTCCTGTACCAGAAATTGTACA
>CALFNR010000014.1:0-9968 GCA_937903005.1 uncultured Lachnoclostridium sp.
TGTATTTTTTGAGTCTGGACAGGTAATCTTCAAGTGTTTCTATACTTTTTTGAAGAGGTGTTTTCCTTTTTCCAATACCATGAACAAAAACCACATTTTCGCTTTTCTTTAGAGCGTAAAGTTGTTTGCGTAGTTTCTTTACATGTTTCATTTTTATGGTATTTCCGAAAACAATCTTTATGTCGTAAAGTTGCTCACATGCTGCGACAAAATCCGCATTTTTTGTATAATCTTTTTGTAAATGTATAGCTTTTTGCATGCTTATATTTTACACTAACTGCTGGATTCTTTCGAGGTCTGGCAGTTATTTTTTTGTACGAAAAAGGAGATGCGCACTAATTACTTAGTGCGACACCCCCTTTTTTGAAAAAGATTTGGTAAAAAGGATTTATAAAAGTACAAATAGCTCTAACTTAAGATAGTGTCAAGTATTTTGTGTAAATAGATTAGGAATACCTTTCGGTGAACATGTCCTGAAGTACATCATAAGAACAGGCAAAATAAAGCTTTTCAATGATGTTGGCAATTTCACGGGTCGATACTCCACTGGCATACATTTTAATTTTCATCATGGTTCCATGGTTTGTTTTAAAAGACCAAGGATATACTCTTGCAAATAAGAGTTTAGGTCTAGAATTTCTTTTTCGCTTTTGTTATTATTAGTCATAGAGAAGTCCTTCTTTCTTGGTTATGTTTTTCTTGGTCGTTAAACATTGTACCATGACTGATGAAACTTCTCTATTTTTATTTACACAACTTATTGTACACTATCGTTCAGAAAAATGCTAATACTGGACTTATGGATGGAATTATGGAAGTTGTAGACCAAAATGCATATGATTTAAAATTTATTAGTGATGCAGATATAAATTATAATCCAGCACTTGGAACAGGTCAAATTCAAATAAAAGATATTCATTATGTCTCTTATCAATATAGGACAACTTGGGAAATGTGTCAGTTGTTAGATAGCAAATATTTGCATAGCAGTAGAAGAACATTACAAGACTTTATAAGAGAGGCAAATAAAAACGGATGGATAAAATAGGCAGACAAACTTTAATATGTGGTGATGTCATTGAAGTGTTAAAGAAAATACCAGATAAATCAGTATCTTTGATAGTTACAGATCCACCATATAACTTAAATAAGGATTACGGAAAAAGCAATGATTTATTAGAATTTAATGATTATATTGGATTTAGCAAAAATTGTCTTTTAGAATGTGCAAGAATATTGAAAGATGATGGTAGTATATATGCATTTAAGGGCATGCGTTATATTTCTTGCACTTACCATATATTGGAAAGAGGTTTAGGATTTACATTTAATTCTTGGATTACTTGGTTTTATACGCAAGGCATAGGGAAAACAAAGGGATTCAGTCCAAGACATGATGATATTTTACAAAGAATCCTAAGAAGTTCACATTCAATTTAGATGATATTAGAGTACCTCAAAAATTTATAGAAGTGTTAATAATATGCGTGGAGCCAATCCAGGAAATGTATGGGGATTTTCGCATATGCATTATTGTAATAAAAACAGACAAAAGCATCCAACACAAAAGCCAGAAGGATTATATGAACGCATGGTGTTAGCAAGTTCAAATGAAGGTGATACAATATTAGACCCTTTTCTTGGATCTGGCACACTACTTCGTGTTTGTCAACAAACTGGAAGATTTGGGATAGGAATTGATAATAATGAAGAATATATTACAATGGCTAAACAAAGACTAAATGAAGAATTCATAGGATTTGATAGCATTGATGAAAAAATGTATCGTGTTCCAAATGACTTAAATGATAAAGACATTAGAATAGAATATTTATATAATCATATTGAATGGTTTTAAAAAAATCATAAGGATTCAATTCCAGATTTTTTAGAAACAGTAAAAGAAAAATATTTAGTTAAGATGATAGAAACAGGACAAACAGGCATTTTTGATGAATATGGTGTGAAATTTTAAATAATGAATGCAGGTTGAAAAGTTGTGCTCCCTGTGCTCCCAAAAAGTTAGAATATGTTATTTCCTTTGGTTTTAAAGCATCTGGACCAACGATTTGAAAATCATTTACCCATTTACTGATTAAAGCAGGATTATTAATTCCTACTCGAATTGCTAAATCTTGAGATGAAACCTCGCTTGATAAATATAACTCTACCACATGAAGCCCATATTCGAAAGAAAAATTTCTTTTTAAACTCATAGCTATATTTAGTCATAAAAATACCGACCTCCAATCGTTAGACTTTTGGTCTGACATTTGGAGGTCGGTTTGCATAGACCCTGCTGTTTTTTCAATATACTTATTCAGTATTTTCTTCCGGTGGATCAAACTCATCCTCTGGCTCGTTCTGTGGACCATCTGCAGGTTTGTTCTCATTCGATGGAGGAATGATATCATCTTCGCCCTCGCCATTTTCACCGTCATCTGGTTCATCAGTCACAGGCGGTGTCGGAACCACAGTAGCATGTGTATGAACAGCGCACAAGGTAGTTTCAAAATTGATTGGCAGGATATAAGGTGTGTCTGCTGTTCTAGCCTCTTCTTTCGATTTCACAATAAATACTTTGTTTACAATATCTTCGCTAGGGCAATTCGAGCTAGGTGTCTGTCCAGATGTAATACAAACAGGGAACTTAACATGTACGTCACAAGCCTCAGCAGGTACTGTACCCTTAGCAAAATATTCAGTTCTTACAGTAGAACCATTTGGTGCATGGTCACAAACGCCATCAATGGCAAGTTTTCCAGATTTGGTACAAATCTTTGCAGTAGTAATGGAATCCGGTCTGCTAAATTCCTTACGAGGTAAAGGTTTGTGAATCTTTTCCATAACAGTACGCCATAGATTTTTATGATAGCTTGTATCAGCCTGATCACCATTGTTGTCATAACCACCCCAGATACCAGCAGTGTAATAAGGTGTGTAGCCTACAAACCATAAATCGTTATCATTGCTTGTTGTACCAGTTTTCCCTGCAACCGGCATATTTACACTTGCAAGAGAAAGTTTCTTACCAGTACCAACCTTAACAACGTCTTCCATCGCATTTGTTAAAAGAAATGCAGTAGAGTCCTTCATTACCTGAGTAGAAGAAGAATCTGTATGGTCAATCAGTACTTTACCGCTTTGGTCAAGGATTTTCGTATATAATTTTGGTGAAGTATAGTTACCGCCATTTGCAATTGTAGCAAAGGAATTGGTTAACTCTAAGTTCGTAACACCGTCTGTAATACCACCAAGGGCAAGCGATAAGTTAAGGTCACTGTGAGTGGCACCTGTATTTTCATCCGTACGGTTTTCTACAAGAGTTGTGAATCCAAGCTTTTGCAGATAAGAGAAGCCAGTCTGGGTTGTAACCTTTTCCAATGTCTTAACAGCCATGACATTCATAGAATTGTAAATAGCTTGGCGAATGGTAGTAAAACCATTGTACGCTTCACCATTCCAGTTATTTACCTTTTTCAAGCCGCCTGGATAATAATATTCATCATCATCGAATACAGTTGCTAAAGTCATTCCTTTTGTATCAAGGGCTGGCAGGTAAGTGGATACTATCTTAAATGTAGAACCAGGCTGTCTTGTTGTAGCAGTAGCACGGTTTAAGGAACGGCTATATGCCTTTGTACCACGTCCACCAATCAGCGCTTTGACCTGACCTGTGAATTGATCCATTAATACAAAAGATACCTGAGGCTGAGGAACGAAGTTGATAACTTCACCATCAATCTTATCTGTTTCGCCGACTACAGTCTTTCTGTATTCCTCAATATACGGTGTTGCTTTGTCCTTGTCCTTAAAGTAAAGATTAAAGGCAGGGTCTTTTGCTTGAAAATATTTTCTTAGATTTAATTCACTGTAGTTATGAGCATCCCCTTTATCATCAATAACTGTAAGACGATAAGAAAGTTCAAAGGTTGAGTTAGCTGGGTACATAGATTCGTCTGAAAATACTTCGTCACAGATACTTTGAATCTTGGTATCTTGTGTTGTGTAAATACTAAGCCCGCTACGATAAATCAGGTTATAAGCCTGTGTGGATGTATAGCCTAATTCTTCCACTAAATCATTGGTAACTTCGTCCACTAAAGCATCTACAAAATAAGAATTTACGTTAGACTTGGAAGAATACTGTTCTGTATTAACCAGTTCTATGCGAGAGTACACGTCATCGGCCAGTGCCTTCTGATAATCTTCCTCAGAGATATAATTCTGTTCCTTCATTTTATCCAGTATAATCGTTCGTCGATCTGCGTTTACCTCTGGATAGGTAATTGGGTTATAGGAAGAAGGATTCTTGGTAATACCAGCGATAACCGTACATTCAGAAAGGGTCAAATCATTAACATTTTTGTTAAAATATCGTTGTGATGCAGCCTCAACTCCAAGAGTGTTCTGCCCAAGGTTAATTGTATTCAGATAGTATTCTAGAATGGTTCGTTTATCCATTTTATTTTCCAGCTGCAATGCTAGATACTGTTCTTGAATTTTACGTTCCAGCTTATCTGAAAAATTTGTCTCCATGCCGCCTTCAAATACGGTATTCTTAAGAAGCTGCTGGGTTATGGTACTTGCACCTTGGTCAAAACCTCCACCAGTCACGCCTAAGAAAAAAGCACGGAAAATACCACGAACATCAATACCTTTATGGTCCCAGAAACGTTCGTCCTCTACCGCAATAAATGCATTGATTAGATTGTCTGGAATGTTTTCAATATTTACATAAACACGGTTGGCATTGGAGCCAACAAGCTGTTGCATTTTATTTCCTTCAGAATCATAAATTGTCGTTGCAAATGTAGTAGGGGCAACATTGATACTGTCGATGTGAGGAGCGTTATCAATAATACCTTTCACAAGTCCTATACCAGCAAAAGTACCGATACATACTGCAACAACGACACATATTAAAAAAGTTCGAAAGGAAAGGACATAAGTTTTTGTTTTCATTTTTTTAGTTTTGGAAACAGCTTCCTTGTATTTGTCCTTTGTTCCATTTTTGCTAAAATTCATATGAGCCTCCTATTAATATTAACCATATTATACCCTTTTTCCAGTGCCATAATCTAGAATGGTATAAATAAGTATTGGCAGCACATACTATTATACCAAATCTGTGTTAGTAAATAAAGTTTTTCTATTGACATTTTATTAAGATGAATTATAAGAAGGGGTTAACTATTAAAAATTCTTATAAATGTATAGTATTCTAAACAATTGAAAGAGATAAATAGAAAATAAATAGGAATATTAACTATATGTGTCAGAAAATGAAATATATTGCGTGCGATTTTGGTTGCCTAATCGACAATTTTGTTGTTATTATATAGAAGCAAACCCTATCACCTTAAGGATAGGCAAGACCTACCACTTTAAGCATGAGCGGGAATATAATGAAAGTATGAGGGAACCCCAATGACTGAGTGTAAACTAATAGGTAAACGTATTGTTTCAATAGTACCAGAGAGGGAGATGGTATTAGAATATTATGTGTTAGAAGATTTTCATGAAACAAGTCAATTGGCTACATATGGAGCGAAAATATGTAAAGTAGAAGAAGGACATGAGGAGACAGAATCTATAATGGGAATTACTAGTTCTAAGGAAGTAATTACGAATCTGGTAAACTTATTACTGGAGAATGCCGTAACGCCTATTTCCATGGTAGAAATAGTGGATGATTATGTAACGGAGAAACTATGTAGCTAAATTGTTCCAGGCATGTTATAATGGCTTCAAGAAAGAAAAGAGTCGTGAACATGTTCACAGCATGTTACCATGGCTTTACTATAAAGGAGTCGTGACATGAAAGAACAGGTTAATATCGTTTACCGAGGTGGACAAGGTGAAATTGTTGAAAAAAAGTCCAGATTCATTTGTACTGTATTAGCAGTGAATACAGAAGATGAGGCAATTGTATTTATTGAAAAAATGCGGAAGCAGTATTGGGATGCAACTCATAACTGTTTTGCATATGTGATTGGCGAGAGACAACAGATACAAAGATGCAGTGATGATGGTGAACCGTCAGGAACAGCGGGAAGACCAATGCTTGATGTGCTCTTAGGCAATAAGTTGAGTAATGCAGCAGTTGTTGTAACCAGATATTTTGGTGGTACATTGCTAGGTACTGGAGGGTTAGTGCGAGCATACTCGAAAAGTACACAAGTTGGATTAGAGAATAGTGTTGTTTTTGAAAAATGCTGCGGAAAACAAGTTTCCATATCCACAGATTATAATGGTATTGGAAAATTACAATATATAGCGGCAACTATGGAACTTCATACGCTTGATACAGAATATACAGATAAAGTAGTCGTAAAATTACTAGTTCCAGAAGATAAGTTAGATGAGATGGACAAGAAAGTAACAGAAGCTACTTCAGGAAAAGCTAAAATAGAGATAGAAGATACGGTTTATTATGGAATACATGATAAAGAAGTTATTATATTATAAACAAAAGGCTGCCAGATGGCAGCTTTTTGCTTATACAAACTGGTTTTGTTTCTCATCATACACATAATTAATACGTTTTAAAGATTCAACAATATCTGTTTTATCTGCATTCAAGCTTTTGCAAAAATCATCTAAAGATGAGTAATTGTCACGTAACTGGGTATTAACATAACTTAATCTCATAACAGGATCTTTTGGAATACTCATAAAATCATATCCTCCTATTGTTTTTTTATTTTTTTAAAATGTTCCTTTATAGTTGATTCATAGCCATTATCAGAGAGATGGTAAAATACCTTATCCTTGTGTTCATCTGGCAAATACTGCTGTTCCACATAATGATTTTCATAATCGTGGGCATACTTATAACCTATTCCATGTCCTAATTTGACCGCACCAGGGTAGTGTGCATCTTTTAAGTAAGAAGGAATTGTAGCATGCTTTTCGTGTTTTACCACATCTAGCGCCTGGTCAATTGCTAGGCAAGAGGAATTACTCTTTGGCGCGCATGCTACATAAGCAGCAGCTTGCGCTAATACAATTCTTGCTTCTGGCATTCCAAGACGTTCCACAGCCTGAGCACAGGAAGTGGCAACAACAATTGCATTGGGATCTGCATTGGATACATCCTCAGAAGCGCAAATCATAATTCGTCTTGCGATAAAGGTAATATCCTCACCAGCGTAAAGCATTTTTGCTAAGTAATAAACAGCAGCATCCGGGTCAGAACCACGCATACTTTTAATGAATGCAGAAACAGTATCATAGTGATTATCCCCATTTTTGTCATAACGCACAACACGTTTCTGAATACATTCTTGTGCAACTTCTAATGTAATGTGAATTTTATCATCTTCACTTCTTGGCGTTGTTAGTACACCAAGTTCAATGGCGTTCAGAGCAGAACGTGCATCTCCATTGGAGATACCAGACAAGAATTCCAATGCATCGTTGTCAATTTCCGCGTGATAAGAACCAAGTCCCTTTTCCACATCTGTAACAGCCCTATGAATTAAAGTCTTAATATTATCCTGGCTTAAAGGATGAAGTTCAAATACAACTGACCGTGAGATAAGAGCAGAGTTCACTTCAAAATATGGATTTTCGGTTGTAGCTCCAATTAGAATAACTGTACCGTCTTCTACAAATGGAAGAAGATAATCTTGCTGGCTTTTATTAAAGCGATGAATCTCGTCTACGAATAATATGGTTTTCTTTCCGTACATTCCATTGTTATTTTTCGCTTCGCTAATAATTTGTTCCATATCTTTTTTACCGCTGGTTGTTGCATTGATTTGTGTAAATAAAGCACTAGTCGTATGTGCAATTACTTTGGCAAGTGTCGTTTTACCGGTTCCAGGTGGTCCGTAAAAGATAACGGAACTAAGCTTGTCTGCCTTAATTGCACGATATAGTAATTTATCTTTGCCAAGAATATGTTCTTGACCAACGATTTCATCTAAAGTAGCAGGACGAAGTCTGGAAGCCAAAGGGGATTCCGTCTCCTGATTCTTGCTTCGCATATATTCAAATAAATCCATTGCTTTCCTCCTTCGCGAAAGATTTATTTATCTTCAAACTCATCATCAAAATGGTTCCCACGACCTTTCATTACAAGCTGGTATCCGTATAAGATAATTGGGAACATTACAGTTGCAAATAAACTCGCCATAAATAATCCGCCAGAGTTTTTATCTGTAAAGCATGCGATTACAAACGTAGCTATATAAAGTCCCAATAGCATAAAAACTAATACCAAACTAAAGATTCTTTTTTTCATAGTAGTTTTCCTCCATCATGTATATCGAAATTATTATATCGAATTAGGAGACGCTTTGCAATGTGCAATGTTTGCAAAAGGAGAGTGTTGTTGGTGGAAAAACTTCGTATGAGAAATTTGACTATTTATGTTTACTTTTATCGCAAAACATATTATGATAATTTAAGTAATTTCAATAAAAGAAAGGAATTTAGAATGACAAAAAATAAGATAAGCAAAATTCTATGGGCATTATTTGGCATTATGTTAGTAAGTTTTGGAGTTGCGTTCAACGCAGGAACTTTATTTGGAAATGATCCAGTTGGCATTATATATGATGGTATACGTAGTGTTGCGAATCTTAGTCCAGAAAAGTTAGGGTTTGTTTCAAATTTTGTGAATTATGGGCTAATTATTTTTCTTTTATTTGTGGGACGTAAATATATTAACATAGGAACATTTGTGTATATCATACCGTATGGATTTTTTGTAAGTATAGGAACGAAGATTTATGAGGCATGTTTTGTACAGGAAGTGTTTGCATCACGCCTGCTTGCAGCCGTAATTGGATGCTCATTTGTTTACATTGGCGTCGGAATTTATATTGCAATGGATATTGGACTGGATCCATTTACAGGTGTCGTGATGGTACTGGCGGATACATTGAAGTGGGAATACCAAAAGGCGAAAATCTGTTTCGACTTAACAATGATTGTGTTAGGAACGGTTCTTGGCGGAAAATTAGGCGTAATTACAATTGTAACTGCATTAACAGCTGGACCTTGTATTCAGGCAGTGTCGAAACTAGTGAAGTCTAAAATTCTGAAAGAAAAAATGAAATAGGGAGATGTTACAAAAAAAGAACCTGGTGTAGTAGGGAGCTACACCAGGCATAAAAGGGGAGGATAAGTATTTAACTTTTCTTTAGTAGAATGCTTTCATTTTGGAGGGGGATCCAAATGGAAAGCTTTGCGTTTTGTTTATCAGATATATCATTTCGCTCGGTGATGTATCTGATATTACTATTATTACCGCGAAAAAAGATATTATACAAAAAGATGAAAAAAATTTTATCTTTTGTTGAAAGTTAAATTGCAGATATGATATACTGTATCTTGGGTTTTAAACGTAAATTATATTAAAGGTGGTATTTTAAATGAGTTTATTAACAGAGTGGCGTGAATATGCCTACAGTCTTGATACGAACAAAAGGGAAGGACAGCTCTTCTGGGCAAACTATTTTAATGTAGAGAAAGCCGTATATGAGCAGATTCTTGCAGATCCAGAAAACGTAGTAACTGGAACAGTAGAAGAATTAGCGAAAAAATATGATATGAAATTAAGCCTAATGGTAGGTTTCTTAGATGGAATCAACGACAGCTTAGTAAATCCAAACCCAATCGATGAGATGGACAAGGATACCGTTGTTAACTTAGGTTATGATAAAGAATTATTATATAAAAACATGGTAGACGCCAAAGCAGAGTGGTTATACACATTACCACAATGGGATGCTTTATTAACAGAAGAAAGAAGAAAAGAACTTTATCGTGAACAGAAAAAATCCGGTACAGTTGTAAAAGAAAAGAAAGTAGGACGTAACGAACCATGTCCATGCGGCAGTGGTAAAAAGTATAAATTCTGCTGTGGCAGATAATTGAATCAAATCTAGCATGTAAAACCGGCTCTATGTCAAGTGTTGGGGTATGATTCTTTGAATCATGCTCTATCACTGGAT
>CALFNR010000015.1:0-32772 GCA_937903005.1 uncultured Lachnoclostridium sp.
TATTGTGCAGCCATACAACATCATCTTAGTAAAGACTTACATAGAGTCAATTCCACATGAATTAGAGGAAAGTGCAAAAATAGATGGGGCAGGTTACTTTACTATATTTAGGAAAATTATCTGGCCGTTATGTAAACCAATCCTTGCAACGATTGCCATATTTGGTGCGGTAGGTCATTGGAACTCCTTTACAGATTCCTTGATGCTTATGCCAAATGCGCCACAGCTTCAGACTGTGCAGCATAAGCTGTATATCTATCTGCAACAAAGCTCTAATCTGGCAGCTATTATGAAGTCGGGCGGTGGTGCTAGTGTATCAGCAGGTTTACAAGCAGATTTGCTAAATGCCAAGACTATAAAATATACAATTTCAACAGTTACCATTATACCAATCGTTTCAGTATACCCATTTATGCAGAGATATTTTGAAAAAGGTATTATGTTAGGAGCTGTGAAAGGCTGATTTATTTTTCCCTTTTGTACTTAAGTAAAGGAAGGGAATGGATAAATAGAAAAACTATTTTTATATGAAAGAGGGAGAATCTATGAGAAAAAAATTTCTAGCGATTCTGTTGTCTTGCTCCATGGTATTTTCATTATCCGCATGTGGCAGTAATTCAACAAAAACCGTAAAAGATGAGCCAAATGCTACGACAGAGGCAGATGCAGATTTGGAAGACATCATTCCAGAGAAAACAGTAACTTTGGATGTATTTACACAATTAGCAAACTACTCAGGAGAGCAAATTGGATGGTTTGCAAAAATAATGCTTGATAAATTCAATGTAAAATTAAATATTATTCCTGACCCAGCAAATGAAGGTGTATTTGCAACACGTATGGAATCTGGAAACCTTGGTGATATTGTCATCTTCGGTGGTGATATGGATAAATACAATCAGGCAGTTAAAAAAGACATGTTATTTGACTGGAACGATGAAGACTTATTAACAGATTATGGTCCATACATAAAAGAACATATGCCATATGCATTAGAGAATAATAAGGAACTTTCAGGCGGTAAAGTTTATGGATTTGGTTTTGATGTTGGTACAAATCCAGATGATTTAAAGGGATTTGATTATCACCCAGACATCCGTTATGACTTATACAAAGAAATCGGCAGTCCTAAGATTAATACATTAGAGGACTATATCGATGTATTGGATAAAATGGTAAAGGCTTGTCCAAAGTCAGATTCAGGTAAACAAACTTATGGTGTTTCTTTATTCCCAGACTGGGATGGAGATATGGTTATGTTCGTTAAAGCAACAGCAGCTCTATATGGATGGGAAGAATTTGGATTTGGTCTTTACAATGTAAATACTCAGGAATTCCAGGGTTGTTTAAACGATAATAGTGAATATTTAAGATGTTTAAAATTCTATCATGAGTTATACAAGAGAGGTTTATTAGATCCAGACTCCTCTACACAGACATATGACAACTGTATCGAAGATTATACAGATGGTGCTGCATTCTTTAACTTATTTGCTTGGATGGCTGCTGTTCAATATAACACTCCAGAGCATTTAAAAGAAGGCAAAGCAATGCTTGCTGTTCCTGCTGAAGATTCGAAACCTTTAGTAAATGGTACAAATGTCTATGGTGGCAACCGTATCTTTTCAATTGGTGCAAACACAGAGTATCCTGAATTATGTATGGCAATCCTTAATTGGTTATCTACTCCAGAAGGAACTATGGTAAGTGAATATGGTCCTCAGGGTGTAACTTGGGATTACAATGCAGATGGTAAAATAGAGTTCACAGAATTAGGTAAAAAAACAAGTAAAGATGAAAATACAGAAATGACAGGTGGTTATACTGGTACATTTAAAGATGGACGTAACCAGATGAATAACAGAACTTGGGCTCTTGACGCTGAAAACCCAGATTCCAACGGTGAAACATACAATAAAGATAAGTGGGAAAGTGAATTAAATGCGCCTGTGTCTGAAATTCAAGAACAGTGGCGTAAAGATACCGGTGCTCCAAATACAAATGAGTATTATGCAAAAAGAGATTATTCTTTGATTCTTGGCACTACATTTAATTTCACAACAAAAGATGATGAATTACAAGTTGTATGGAATCAGGTTGCTACATGTATCAAAGAGAATTCATGGAAAGCAATCTATGCGAAAGATGATGCTGAGTATGCTAAGATTGTAAAGAATATGCAGTCTAAAGCAAAAGAATATGGATATGATCAGTGTATTGACTATCTAAAGAAAGAAGCACAAAGAAGAAAAGCTTGCGAAGATGCTGTTAAGAAGATGGAGTAATTCCGTATCATTTATTTTGATAATCTCATATTATCTTATATATTGGCGGGTACCTTTTGGGTATCTGCCTTTTTTCTTGCATTTATGAAGTGTTATAATTTACAAAAACAGCGAACTTATGAAGAACTGTAGGACGTTATTTGAATACATGGAGTATGTAGAAAAGGTACGTAAGTATACATCTATAATGAACATCAATCAGGCTGTGGAAAGGGCTGTGAATGAGAGCATAAAGGAAGGTATACTGAGTGATTTTTTATTAAAGAATAAAGCGGAGGCGATTCAGATGAGTATATTTGAATATGAAGAAGAAAAAATCTAGTATTTTTTAGCTAAATTCAGGTGCAAAGAAGTATGTTAAAAAGGACATGAAAAATATAAAGGCTTATAAGCTAAAAAATGATATTTCAGGCTTTTCATTTGACTTTTTTTCGGTTATAATACACTTAGGAATTAGGAAAGCAAAGAAGGGAACAAGTAAGTTTCGAATACGTTTTATAGAGAACAGCCGGTTGGTGCAAGGCTTTAAACGCTCGAATCTGAATACATCCTGGAGCTGCAGCCTGAACATTAGTATAAGTAGGGTTCGCTGGGAACGCCCAATACAGCGTGCGAGTGTGTTTGCACTCAGTGAGGAAAATTTCGCGAGGAATTTTTATAACCAGAGGTGGTACCGCATACTATGCCCTCTGCATCGATTTACGATGCAGAGGTTTTTTCTTTATAGAAAATTACGTTCTGTTCTATTTTCTATAAATCAAAAAAGTTCCTAAGAAAAAGGGCAAGATGCACATCCTGTTCCGCATCATGCATACTTAATTCTATTCGATGTTTTAAGCTTTTAGATACACCATTGCGTTAAAAGATAGCGCATACGAAAGGAGAATAACAATGACTATTTATGATGAGTTAGTAGCCCGTGGTCTGATAGCACAGGTTACAGATGAAGAAGAAATCAAAACATTAGTAAATGAAGGAAAAGCAACTTTCTATATTGGATTCGACCCAACTGCTGATTCCTTGCATGTAGGACACTTTATGGCACTTTGCCTTATGAAACGTCTTCAGATGGCTGGTAACAAGCCAGTTGTATTAATCGGTGGAGGTACGGGATATATTGGTGATCCTTCTGGAAGAACAGATCTTCGAAGCATGATGACACCAGAGATGATTCAGCATAACTGTGACTGCTTCAAAAAGCAGATGGAACGTTTTATCGAATTTGGTGAAGACAAAGCGATTATGGTAAATAATGCAGACTGGTTATTAAAGTTAAACTATATCGACGTACTTCGTGAAGTTGGTCCATGCTTCTCTGTAAATAATATGCTTCGTGCAGAGTGCTACAAACAAAGAATGGAAAAAGGATTATCCTTCTTAGAGTTTAACTACATGATTATGCAGTCTTACGATTTCTATCACTTATACAAGCACTACGGTTGTAATATGCAGTTTGGAGGAGATGACCAATGGTCAAATATGTTAGGCGGTACTGAGTTAATCCGTAAGAAATTAGGTAAAGATGCTTACGCTATGACAATCACACTTCTTACAAACTCAGAAGGTAAGAAGATGGGGAAAACAGCAAGCGGTGCAGTATGGCTAGATCCGAACAAGACATCTCCATTCGAGTTCTTCCAGTACTGGAGAAACGTTGGTGATAACGATGTATTAAGATGCATCCGTATGTTAACATTCCTTCCATTAGAGCAGATTAACGAAATGGATAGCTGGGAAGGAAGTCAGTTAAATCAGGCGAAAGAAATTCTTGCATATGAACTTACAAAATTAGTTCATGGTGAAGAAGAAGCAGAAAAAGCAAAAACAGCTTCTCATGCCTTATTTGCAGGTGGTTCAGACGATTCTAATATGCCAACAACAGAAATTACAGCTGATCAGCTTACAGATGGTGCAATCGGCATCATGGATTTAATGTTAGCTTGCAAATTAGTACCTTCTAAGAGTGAAGCAAGACGTTTAATCCAGCAGGGTGGCGTATTCGTAAATGACAACAAAGTTGAAGCAATTGATTTTAAAGTAACAGAAGAAATGTTAAAAGAAAATGTTAAAATTAGAAAAGGGAAGAAGAAATTCCATAAAGCAATTATGCAATAAAATTATGTAATTATTTATTGTAAACAGGAATCCATGCGGTGAAAAAAACTGCATGGATTTTGTTTAGTAAAAAGAGTTATATGTCAAAAATTGATACAAATGGGTGACGAATGACTAAATATATGCTATAATGTGAAAAACTAGTGTGATTCATAATGGATATAAACAATAGAAATGCGGGGGACGTTCTATGAAGAAAGGGTTAACTGCAGCTTCGCTCGAATTAATTGCTTCTTTAGCATTACTTTGCGAGCTTTTAGCATGTATGACTTTCAGTTTTTATACTCCACAGACATATGTCATGCAAATCATCGGGAAATTAATGATACCAATTATGTGTTTCATATCGGTAGAAAACTATAAAAAAACAACTAGCATAGCAAGGATCGTGATTCATTTGCTTTTTTTGTGGGCTCTATCGATTGGTCCATATCATGTCTTATTTAAAGACGTGGGAATAAATAAGCAGAATTTTATCTTTGATCTATTAATAGGTCTGATAGCTCTAATCATTTGTGACTCTAAGAAAATAAAGGGAATTTGTAAACCACTGCTTTTATCTGTTATCATACTTTGCTCCATTCATTTTAGCAATAGTCCACTTGCCTCAATTTGGCTTATGATTTCCTTTAATCATGATAAATCGTTTAAGAATATTCAAAAATCCATTATAACAATTTCAGTTACTTCGGTTATTTTTATGTTAGTATGCCAAGACGTTATGCGTTGGATGGGAGCATATGTTCCAGAAAGAGCCTTACCGGAATCATTTACTTACTTAGGATTTATTTTGGCGATACCATTTTTAAAGAGATACAAAGGAGGAGAAAATAGAGAAACCGGTCATTTTTTTGAGGTGTTGTATCCACTTCAGCTTCTTTTGGTTAAGGATTTTGTGCGTGTTACACCAGGGGAGTTTTATCAAACTTATTTATACGTACATGTATTCTCAACTGTTCTTACTATTGTGTTAGCTTATAGAACATTAAAATCTAAACTATCTAGGGCACAAATCTCTAATCTAATCATGATATTGTTTACACTGCTTTTTATGTTGGGATATTATATTGAACTTACAGCATTTAGCGTGAGAGTTATGCAGACAGCGGTCAAGATAGAAATAACAGGTGTGACAGGAATGCTTATAGCATTCACTTGGTTTATCGATGAATTCTGTAATAATCCGCTCAATAATGTAGTTTATGTACTAGAAGGAATGATTACAAGTGTTCTAATTTATGCAGTCTTTACACAAGATAAAAATCATCTCTTTTATCGTTCGGTAGGTGTAAGACACTATAAGGTACATTCTGTAATTGTGGAGAATCCCGGGCCAGTGTATATTGCCTTTTATGTATATGTCGGGATTGTAATAGTAATGGCAGCGTTTATGTGTTGGCAGAAGATAAGAAACAGTGAAGGAGTTGAACGCAAGCAGAGTGCCACGGTTATTATTGCTCTAGTAAGCATTTCTTTTATCCTTAGTTTAAAAGTTATACAGATTAATAAAGAATATGATTTTGTTCCATTTGGTCTTGCTTCTTTCTTAGTTTTCTTGACTTTAGCACTATATAGGGATGATTACTTTGGAAATGTTCAGACGGAGCAAGAACAAGACCCGCTAACAGGACTCAGCAACAGAAGTTTTTTTGTGGATCGAGTACAGAATAAGTTAGCAAAAGGATTAAAGGGAACTATGTTTATGATCGACATGGATAATTTCAAGTATATTAATGATAATTATGGGCATGGAACTGGGGATAAGGTTCTTATTGCGGTGGCAGATTCTATGAAGCAGGTTATCTGCTCTGGGAATTATATTACACGACTTGGTGGGGATGAATTTTGTGCCTTTATCTGTGATAAAGTAAAACCAGAGGAAGTGAATATAATGACAGAAGATATCGTAAATGTATTTCATCAGACATTAAAAACAAGAAATCTTAATCTGCACTCTACACTATCAATTGGAGTTGCAATTTATAACGGAAAAGAAGAGATTACATTCGATGAGCTATATGAAAATGCGGATAAGGCTTTATATTTAGCCAAAAACAGCGGTAAAAGCCAATGTAAGTTTTATGCTTAGTAAACAGACAAGGAATAAGTGAAATCATTAAGGGGGATATTGGTTTCTTATGAAAAGAAATTTAGGAGTACAACACTTTGCGATAATTGTAGGTGTACTGATGAGCATTAATTATATTGCATGGAGGCTGATGAAATATAATTTTATGCTTACACAGATCATTCATTGTTTTGGGTGTATTGTTATGCCAATTATCTGCTACATAGTAGTAGAAGCGTTTAAAAATGCTCCAAGCAAACAGAATCTTTTGTTACGTGTATGCGGTTTTTGGATTATCTCAATCTATCCATATAATCTTTTTATGGAAATTAAACCATGGGGGCATCAAAATTTACTTTATGATATACTTTTGGTGCTGTGTACATTATTTGTTATGCGAGACAAAGACAAGAAAAGGATTAATACACTGACTTCTTGGGTTCTGGTTTTGTTAATTTTGTTTATTTCTGCATGCAGTGGAGAAAAGCCAGTACTTCCGATTCTGTTTGCAGTAATATTTTATCGAAATAGAATGGATCAAGGGGCGGACAGCAAGGCTATAAAACGATCTGTTTTCCTTTTAGTGTCACTGACCCTAAGTGTGTTTTTCTTAAATGTATTTTATTCTGTAACACATCATCAGAGATGGTATCATAAAGTCTATCTGCTCGGTTATCTTTTAGCAATTCCACTCCTATTAAAATACAATGGGGATGGCACGAAAAAAAAGAGAATGTTAAACACGTTTTATCTTCTCTATACGTTACAGTTTATTATATTTTGCGGTGTGTTTAATGTCTGTAGATATAATTTTTATGAATTTTATCTAAGTCTTAATGTAATTACGGTTATATTGATGGTTGCATTTATGATAATGGCTTTAAGAACAAGTCCGTCGAAATTGCAGCTTGCTAATGTAGTAATGATTATTTTTACCATTTTTTACATGACGGGATATTATATACAACTAACAGCTGACGACGTAAGAGTTATAGATGCAGCTTACAAAATAGAACATAGTGGTCTTATCGGAATTTTTATTGCTTTTACCAAATTTGTAGATGAATTTTTTAAGATGAAATTTTCTAAGTGGTTATACATAGCGGAAGAGGTTGTTTCTATATGTGTCTTACTTTGTTTATTTGCAGTAAAAGAAAATAATGACTTCTATCAGTACATAGTAATAGATAATTCCAAAGATTTTTTGTCTATTTATATAAAACCTGGAATATTGTATATTATTTTTTATTCTTTTATTGTTATACAATTTTTTCTCATTATGTGTTTATGTATTCGTAAAATGAAACAGAGTGGACGAATGGATGCGAGGCGGGGCTATTATATTTTAATTGGTGCAGTATGCCCAGCAGTTTGTTCAGGCATTAAACCATTACATCTGATAAAAAACTATGATATTTCCACATTTGGAGTATTAGGATTTATTATTTTCTTTACACTAGCTTTATTAAAGGATGATTATTTTGAAACAATACAGACAGAAGCCGAGAGAGATCCACTTACAGGGGTTGGTAACCGGCGTTACTTTACTGAAATGGTGGGGAATGAATTAGTTAAAAGAAGAAAAGGTTCGTTGATTATGTTAGATCTGGATGATTTTAAATACATAAATGATAACTATGGGCATGGAGTGGGAGATAAGGTGTTAGCTACGCTAGGAGAGTCCTTGCAACAGGCTATTCCAGATACTAATTATGTTTCAAGACTTGGAGGGGATGAATTCTGTATCTTTATGCAGAATATGATAAGGAGAGATGAATTAGAAAAGGCAGTAGAAAATCTTATTGATGTATTTCAGAATAATATAAGATTTCTCAAACTGGAATCCAAGACGACGTTGTCTATAGGAATTGCAGTTTACAAGGGAAAAAGAGAGATTAGTTTCGAGAAGCTGTATGAGGATGCAGACAAAGCATTATATCTAGCTAAAAATAGCGGAAAAGGGCAGTACAAATTTTATTAATGTCCAGGTATGTTTTGGTAGAAATCATAATCGGTAAGAATTTATCATAAAATTATGATAACAGATTAATAATTCAGCTCAATTTTATATTGAGATAGGAGTAGGAAAATGAGATTTTTCCGTAAGAAAAGTGACAGTTTTCAGAAGGAAACCAGAACAATATTAGAACAGTTGCACTGTGAATGTACTGTGTTTTCGAATGATAGTATATTAGAGGAAGTTCGTGATGCATATAAGAAAGCAACCAAGCTTGGTAAGTCGGAAGGGTTTATTCCTATCCTTATTATTCCAAGTAATGATTTGCTGGAACAGGGGTTAGAAGAACATCAGTTGAGTTCGGTTTTAAAAAAAGCGGTAGAAGAGCTATTAGAGGGGCAAGAAAAGGCTAAAAAGAAAAACAAAGAGATAATTCTTGCGAAGATACCAGTGAAACATCCTTGGGAGATTTTTTCCTGTTTGCCAGTGAACTGGTGGAAAAACTATAAGGAAGAGTTGGAATGTGTCTCGCAGTCTAAGGCATGGTATGATACTTTTGGTGCTATACCAGCTGTATTTTCTTCAGGTGTGATAGAATATTACCAAGATAGATATTTAGTCGAAAAGAGTTAAATTAAAAAAATAAGTCCATATTTTGAAGTTATGACATAAAATGTAGCATTTCTTACATTAAGATGTCATTTAAGGAAAAATGAGATAGAATACTATACAAGAAAAAGTTCATTTCAGTTACGGGCAATCGTCTGTAATGTAAAGGTATATCTATTCATTTTTCGTATGTACATTAAAAAAGAGTTATGCATTTTGTTAAAAGTGCATAACTTTTTTTTACGTTTTACGATCTAAAATATGTAAATAGAACGAAAAGTATAATAAAGTATATGTAAAATCCAGTTTATTACTGTTTCAGCTGCAAATGAAATATTTATCCAGCAGCATGTGATATAATCTAGATAAACCCAAAGAACAAATAAATTCATATTCTTGTATATAAAAATAGAAAATTTCTTAAGTTGAATTCTTATTCCTCCAAAATAGAGAACTATGAAGATGGTTCTCTATTTTAATGCAGATAATTACAGAATATGACATAATCAGTTTGATAAATACAACATTGATTATTTTTTAAAGAAACAATGGAAGTAAATACGTATTTTTAATTGAAATATGAAAAGTTATGGTGTATTATAATTAATGTGTTATCTTTAATAAACTATAAATTTTAAGAAACACTTTCTAGTTTGTTGACCACTTCTAAAATTCACAGAAAATTAGTTCATATTTACAGATTAAAGTATGAGGTTATATTTTATACTGTAAAAGCCTATACAAAAGAGAATATTAAAAAAATCTTACTAGTTTACTTAACTCCAATACAAATTACAAAAGTTAAAGAAGGATTATACAAAGGATGTTTCAATTCAGGATTTATGTTATGCTCACAATATGGTAGAGCTATATTCGCAACATAGATTTAGAAGGGGGAGGATTAATAGTAATTTATTTTGGAAGAAGAAAGGTTTTACTGTATTTTTTATCAGTTATGGGGGAGATTTATTGATAAATATTTAAGACATGTAGTGAAAAAAGCTACTTTTACATGAGGGAGGCATATTTTATGAAACAAATTAGTGCAATTGATGCGTATATGGCACAAGTTTATAAGTGGATCATGATTATTTTGATTGTTTCTGTTTCAGCTGGTGGATTTGATTTTATAACAATGAAGTTATTGGGATTTTATCCGAATATTACATGGACAGCTTTAGGAGTCTATGCTTTAACAGTCGTGGCTTACATATTAGTGGGTGCTAAGCTTATGAAGACTGGATTAAAGGATGGCGTAGTACCACCTAAAATGATGATTTATGGAAAAGTTTATATAACTGTTTTGCTTTTTGTTCAATTTAATTTTATTATGTATTTAATTCCATCACGTGAATTCTGGGCTTTCGCATTCTATTTTGCTCTAGTTGAAGCGTTATTTTTGGACAGAAAATTATGCTTAATTACTATTGGCGGATTAACACTTTCAACAGTAGTTGGATGTATTCTAAAACCAGAGACTATGTTACCAATTAAGGATGGTCTATTTGTTCCTGATATGTTAATACGTTTCTTTATTATGTTATTATCATTTGTGGGAGTTTATCTATTTACGGTGTTTGCAGGAAAATACTTAGCAGATGCAAAACGAGATGAATTAGAGAAGAATAATAATATGACTAATCAGATTCTTGATAAAGCAGGTAGTATTTCAGAACGTCTTGCACAAACAAGCGGCATGGTATTGGAAAATGTTGAGTCAGAGAGTGCTGCTACAGAAGAGTTGTCATCTATAAGTGAAGAACTTCTGGAGATGAGTCGTAATATTATTGAACATAATAATGAAAGTACTAATAATCTGCATCTATTAAAAGAATGTAGCCATAATGTTTCGGAAAAGGTGAAGAAAAGTACTGAAATTTCCGATGAGCTTGTTAACATTTCCAGTGATAACGAACAAGATTTGAATAACCTTCTTTCAGTTAGTGATGAGGTGGTAACATCTAATCAGAATACGATGGAAGCAATTGAGAGACTTTTAAGTGGTACAAAGAAAATTGGAAGCACCGTCAATATTATAGACGAAATTGCAACATCAACCAATTTACTTGCATTGAATGCATCAATTGAAGCTGCCAGAGCAGGAGAAGCAGGCAGAGGTTTTGCTGTTGTAGCCAATGAGATCGGAAATTTGGCTAGGAACACGCAATCTTCATTAAAAGAAATTAATGACGTTGTAAAGGCACTGGAGAATGAAGCAAGCGCGGTTACCAATTTTATTGGTCTAAATTCGGACAAGTTAAGTTATCAGAATGAGACATTAGCAAATACGGTTGAAAAAGTTAAGAATATGATGAAATTATTGTCCTCTTCGTTAAATGCAATTAGAGAAGTCGATGCTTTGAATGAAGAGCAGGTTTCACTGATTGCAACAACTTTTACATACAATGAGAATATATCAAGACAGATTGAAGTGGAAAATGAGCAGTTTACAAACATCGTAGGTGTTGTACAGAATAATACACAGGAAATTACAGAATTGAACAACCAAGTTGATGGCTTGAATCAAATCGTGAAGGAACTTGAAGAATTGCTTAAGAAGTAAGATTATGAAAATAATTGGAGGCGAGAGTAATTAATGAATAGTTATGTACGAATTAGCCAGATAGCGGTTTATCATCCTGATAGGGTTTTGGACAATGAGTATTATATTGAACATTACAAGAAACAAGGAAAAGATGTAAAAAATCTGCTAGAGAATGTATATGGTAGAGATAAGCGATATGTCATTGATGAGAATGCTGAAGAAAAAGAAAATTCTTTAACAATGGAGATTAAAGCAGCAAAAAAGGTATTGGAAAAGGCAGCTTTAACAGGAAAAGATATTGATATGGTAGTATCTGCTTCACAGATACCAGAATACGTTGTTCCATGTTGTTCTGTAATGATCCACCGTGCAATTGAGGGAAAATGGGATTCTATTTGCTACGATTTTAATGCCAATTGTATTAGTATGGTATTTGCATTAGAGAATGTATTTCGTTATATGGAGAGTAATAAAAGAGTAAATCGAGTTCTCCTTGTCGGTGGTGAGTATACAACCCAAGTACATAATCCAATGAACGAATATGGCTATGGAGTATTTGGTGATGCAGCTTGTGCTATAATTTTGGAGAGAACAGTAAGGAGTAGTGGATTAATCGATTCAGATTTCTTTATAAATGATATTTACTTTGACAAGATGATATTTCCGCATTGCGGTATGTCTAAGATTTTTGAGTCAGATAAAGAAGCTATTCTTTCTACTATGGAACCTGTTGGTTGTGACTTAGATGAGGTTGAGAGAAAACTGTTAGATGTGATTAAAAGAAATGGTTTAGAAGTCAAAGATATTGGCATGTTCTGTTTCTCGCAATATCTAATCAAAAATACTGAGATACTTAAAGAACATCTAAACATTTCAGATGAACAGTGCATTTATGTTGGAGATGAATATGGTTATACTGGTGTATCAAGTCCGTTTTTAGTTCTTGATAGGGCAATTGAGTTAGGAAAAGTAAAACGTGGCGATTATATTGCATTTTGGACGATTGGTGCAGGTATGCAGCATATAGTAATGCTTATTCAATATTAAACTTTAATATGCTAATATAATAAAGAGATTTGCTTGACAATTTATTAGGTTTTTAATATATTATTAGTAATACTATTTTGACCGATGGGGGGATATTCAATTGAATCCCTCCTTTTTTACTTGGTAGGAAAAATTTTGAAAAAAAATTGTTTGAGGCTGAATTAGGCTTCTTTTAACGATTAAATTATAAAGTACATAATGATAGGTTTTACCTACTCAAAAGGGATGGCAAAATAGAAAGGAAAAAAGAAAAAGAGAGTAGGGGTAAAGTATGGATCAATTTGCAGCTATTGTAAAGCATGTGGATGACTTTGTTTGGGGACCTGTAATGCTGTTCTTACTAGTGGGAACGGGAATTTTCTTAACTTTTCGTACAAGGTTTTTGTCTTGGAGAAATCTCGGATATGCATTAAAGATGACACTAAGTAAAGAATTTCGAAAAAAGGGAGAAGGGGAAGGGGATATCTCACCTTTTTCTGCATTAACAACAGCATTAGCAGCAACCATTGGAACAGGAAATATCGTTGGTGTTGCAACAGCTATGGTTTCAGGTGGACCAGGCGCTATCGTATGGATGTGGATTTCAGCTTGCTTTGGATTAACTTCAAAATTTAGTGAGTGTATGCTTTCTATAAAGTACCGTGAAGTTAACGAAAATGGAGAAATGCTTGGTGGACCAATGTTTGTCATGAAGAAAGCATTTAAACATAAAAAACTAGGTGCAGTATTCGGATGGTTCTTTGCGTTATTTGCAGTTGTTGCATCTTTTGGAATCGGAAACTTGACACAGGCAAACTCAATTGCGGATGCAATTAATGAAACATCTGGAGTTTCCAAAAGAGTTGTGGGTATAATAATCACAGTATTAGCATTAGCAATCATTGTTGGTGGGATTAAGACAATATCAAAAGTATCATCTGTTGTTGTTCCACTTATGGCAGTATTTTATGTAATTGCGGGACTTGTTGTTATTATTGGAAACATTGAAAATGTACCATCTGGAGTAGCAATGATTTTTAAATATGCTTTTAGTGTTAAAGCAGTTTCCGGTGGTGTGTTAGGCACGATTACAGCATCTATGATGCGTGCTATGCGTTATGGCGTAGCGCGTGGTGTTTTTTCCAATGAAGCGGGAATGGGTTCTGCAGCTATCACAGCAGCAGCGGCAACGACGGACAATCCTGTTCGTCAGGCATACATCAATATGACAGGAACATTCTGGGATACTATCGTTGTATGTACCATTACAGGATTATGTATTGCCAGTTCCGGCGTACTAGGCAGTGTAGATGCCAATGGAAAACTAGTTACTGGGTCTGCGCTAACAATTGCTGCGTTTCGAACTGTTTTAGGAGATCTTGGTGCGTGGCTGATTTGTATTGGGATTGCTTTATTTGCATTTTCAACCATTCTAGGTTGGGAATATCATGGTGAAAAAGCATTTGAATATTTGGCAAATACCCATAAGTATAATATCGTTTATCGTGTTGTATTTTCATTGTTTGCGTATGTTGGTGCAACCACAACACTAAATCTTGTTTGGAACATCTCGGATATTGCTAATGCGTTAATGGCGGTTCCTAACTTAATCTGTCTGCTTGTGTTAAGTGGGGAAATTGCGAGGGATATGAAAGCATTCGAAAAACAAAGAAAAGGTTCGTGATTTCACTACATACAGTAGAATATAGAATTGAAAAGACTTTCTTTATGCAGTATGATAAAGAAAGTCTTTGTTACCGTAAAAACAAAAAATTGGAGATAAAGAAAATGATTCTTAGATTACCGGATTACTATAAGGATTTTCACTGTATAGCAGATAAATGTAAAGACAGTTGTTGTATTGGATGGGAAATTGACATTGATGAAGAAACATTAGAGTATTATCAAGAAGTCCCAGGAAGCTTTGGAAAAAGATTATCAGAGAATATTGTAAATGATGGAGAGGATACTAGTTTTGCACTCCATAATGGAAGATGTGCATTTTTAAATGATAAAAATCTGTGTGATATTTGTACAGAGTTAGGGGAGACGGCTTTGTGTGAAATCTGCCTAGAATATCCAAGATTTACAATAGAATATGGTACTGTAAGAGAAAAATGTTTGGGATTGTCCTGTGAAGAAGCTGGCAGACTTATATTTGAGAAAGACGATTCGATGCAGATTGAAGAGAACGTAATAAAGGAACAGTTTGAGTGGAAAGACGAAGAAGAATACGAGGAATATGAATCAGATGGTGAGGAAATGGATGATCCACAGTATCCATTTTTAGAGAAAGCTAGAAATCATGCCATTATGATTTTACAGTCCCGTAACTATGAGATAGAGGCTAGAGCAAAATTCTGTCTACAGTTTGCAGAAGCTGTTCAGGCAAAAATGAATCAAGGTGAATTTGAAGGAATCGAGGAAGTAATTCGTTTATATCCACTAGAGAAGATAGAATGTATGCAAAAATGTTATGATACATCTGTGCGTTTTCAGTTATATAAACAAAGAATGGAAGTTTATGAGACGCTGGAATTATTAGACGAAGAGTGGGATAATACAGTGAAAAAGATGAATGCACTCTTTACAGATACCAAAATGTATGAAGATTTGGCAAAAGCACTAGAAGTAAATTATGAGAGAAAAGAAATTGAATACGAACATCTGTTGGTTTATTTTGTGTTTCGTTATGGAATGAAAGCAGTGTACGATTGTGATTTCCTTGAAAAAATGAAATTTGCTTTGATAAGTTTTCTCGTAATTCGAGATATGGATGCTGCTTGTTTTAACAGGTGTGGACACTTTAATCTAGAGCAGAGAATTGATATGTCTAGAATATATTCAAAAGAAGTAGAGCATTCAGAAGATAATTTAAGAATTTTATCAGAAGCATGTATGTTCGAGGAGGCATTCTCCACAAAGTCCATCTTACTATGCTTGTAAAAAATAGGAGATTGTCAAGATAGAAGTGTTTTTTTTTACATTAACATATGTAAAAATAACAAAGAAATGCAGACTACCCTCTGTATGTTATAATATATAAAATTTACTTGTAAGTATGTTATGAAGGAGGGGATAGTTTGCCAATTGAAGGAGGAAAAAAGAGTATTAAAGTAATATTAACTGGTCTTCTTATTGCTGTTGGACTGGGGATCATATTAGGGGGAACAGCATGGACAGCATTACACCTGTTTCATGAAGGTGAAGTTGTTGCAGAGCATCAGCTAAAAGAAAATCATGAATAAATAGTGTGCCTGTGTAATAGGTATAGAAATAGGTACTCGTCCCAAAATAGCGGGAGAAACTTTTTCTAGACTGGGGGTGCAGGTATGAAAAAAACAAAAATTTTATATTGGATCTTAGTTATGTCATGTATGTGTACAGTTTCAGTACAGATACAAGGAAAAATGAGTTCCTATATGCAGGAACGATGCACACATCTTAAGGAATATACATATTTTAAATCTTATAATCAAAATCATTTCTTTAACCAGTTTAAGTTATCTGAAGTATGGAGCGATGGAGTTCCATATTATAGATTATTCGCACCAGAAGAAGGAATTGAAGTACGAGTGAACAAAGAACAGACTATGGCTAGTGTAACCTATCTTGGTAAGTCTGTAAGCTTCAAAATAGGTGGATTTATTAATACGAAGGCTAATCTTTATTTATCCGATTTAACAGGGGATAATTTTCCTGAACTAATTTATGAAGAACCAATCAGTGGGGCAGACAGTAATGTTGGAAATTGCGTAATCATTGAACTACGTAATATGAAACAGCTATTTGCGCAGGACAAAAAATATAAGCTGCTTAAAAATATTGAAGTGGAGCAGGTCAGGCAGGATGGAGATAAGATAACCTGTAAAGTTATTGATTCAAATCATCACATTTATTTTGGTCAAGTGAATGGAAATTGCCTCGGAAATGCAATAAACGTAATCGATAGCGGAGAGAATTTAACCGTAGAGTACGACGTATCTGTTCATAAATTAAAGGCGTATACTTGCTTTACGCTTCCGGGATGCAAAGATAATAGCTTTTTAGGGGATATATGCGCATATTATGAATATGATGTAAAGACACAGAGATTTGAACTCGAACATGGTTATATTGTTACTTTATGGAAACCATCAAATGAATAAAAGGTTAGGAGGAGTTATATTAAATTAACGAAAGGCTTTTGGTTATGCCATATTGCATGCATTCCTAAAATCATATATGCTATAGATGCTAGGAGGTAGTTATGAAAAAAGTAAGAACATTATTGAATAATATAATACTTTATTTAAAACAGCAATATGGCAAAACAAAAGAAGGCATTTCTTATTTTACATTGCTATTTGCAAGTCTGTTTTTTTCCTACGTAATAGTAGCGAATATGGAAAACATACAAGGATTTCTAGCCTATGCAGTAGTTTTCCTGATTGCGTTTATGCTGTTATGTTTATGCTGGCTGGTATGTAAAATCCTACACTTTTTTTTACAGTACTATAGCATTTGGAATCTTTTCTGCTTTGCAACACTTGTGTTCCTGATTTTCATTGTTTTAGAAAGTGGTATTACGCCAGATAAATTATCATTTCGGACAGCAATTTTAATTGCTTTGATGGAATGTATTTTTGCTAGATGTTTGTATGCATTATGTAAAAATAGAAAGTATAATCTCTTTGTATTGGTGCCTCTTATTCTTACTACCATAGCAAACGTAGGTATCATACAGTTTTGCGTAAAGGAAGGATACGAAGCAGCTTACGTAAAAGAGTTTCGAGAATTAAATAGAACATTACGTACAGGTGAAAAGGTTGTTTCTTATGAAAAAGTACATAATGTAGATTCTTTTGATTATGGAATGGATAAGAAAAGGAATTTTAGGACGAAAACCGTTGATATGACGCCGTTCTTCGATTCCTATTCGGGTATAAAGAAATGGCTAAGAGATCGATATTGGGGTTACGGAATTGATAAAATCCCATTAGAAGGAAAGGTGTGGTACCCGAAAGAAGATGGAACGTATCCAATCCTGTTTGTTATTCATGGCAATGCAGATGGAGCGAAACCGTCCTATTTAGGGTATGAGTATTTGGGTAAGTATTTAGCTCAATCAGGTTATATTGTAGTATCTGTTAATGAAAACTGGTGTAATTATCTTATGGGAACCGGTTTTTCCGATGAAAATGATGCAAGAGCCATTCTGCTTCTGGAAAATATGAAAGAAGTTCTTAGTTGGAACCAGAATAAGGAATCCCTCCTGTATCAGAAAATTAATAAAAATCAAATTGCCATAGCAGGTCACTCTAGGGGAGGTGAAGCTGCTGCCATTGCGTATGAGTTTAATGATATGCATCGGTATCTGGATAATGGGAATATTTTGCTTCAGTATCATTTTCCGATCAAGACAATAATTGCCATCGCGCCAACTTCAAATCAATATAATCCATCAGAAAGGACAGTGACTCTTGATGATGTGAATTATTTTCTAGTTCATGGTGGAAATGATATGGATGTTTCTAACATGATGGGGATAAATCAATATAATCATGTCCGTTTTTCTGGCAATAAGAAAAAAATGAAGGCATATTTATATGTAACCAGTGCCAACCATAGTCAGTTTAACACAAAATGGGGCAGATTTGATGTGTCAGTTCCTGGTAATCATATAGTGAATTTAAAACCTATTATGGATGCTGATGAACAGCGAACAATCCTAAAACAATACATGAAAGTATGTCTTGATACAACCCTAAAGGGGGATACTTTGAATCAGGACTTTTTATATCATATTGATAAGTATGGGAAAAGCTTGCCAGATACTGTCTATATTCAAGGCTATCAAACTTCACAATTGGATATTCTTGCAGGATATGAGGAAGATGCCGACTTAAATACAGCAACGAAACCGGGAACGTCCATAGAAGCGAATCGTTTTTCAGTCTGGAAGGAAACCAAAGACAGTGAGTATTCCGACTATGATTCCAATAACCATGCAGTATGCTTAGAATGGAAAAACACCAGAGAAGGTAGCTATGAATTTAGTTTTGAGCAAAAAGATGTAAGAGAGAACACATTATCATTCGACGTAATGAATGTGAATGATGGGGATTCGGCAACGGGAAAGTCAAGAAGCTTAGATTTCTCTTTGCAGCTGACGGATCAATTGGGAAATACCGCTGCAGTACAGGTGAGTAATTATCAAACCATTTATCCACCGGTGAAAATAGTGTATTCAAAACTTATGGTATTGAAAAATCTGGTATGCTACAAGAGAACATTCCAGACAGTTCAGATTAAGCTTTCCGATCTGCAAGCTGTGAACCCTCAGCTGGATTTAGAACATATTAAGAAAGTTTCTTTCCAATTTAATCGAAATGCAAGTGGAAAAGTAGTTTTAGATCATATTGGGATGAGTTAACAAACAATTATTGATAAAATAGTATTCCTATTTGCTTTTTTTCTTATTTTTCGTATAATGGTAGAAGAGTGTTTAGCAAAATTGGAATGAAAGATGGTAAATAGAATGGGAAAGAAAGACAACAAGGGATTTATCGTTCAGGCCAGTATTCTTGCAGTAACGGGGATTATTTGCAGAATCATCGGTCTGTTGTATCGAAGTCCGTTAACCAGTGTCATTGGGGATGAGGGAAACGGCTACTATTCGGATGCGTACAATATGTATGCAATTATTTTATTAATATCTTCATATAGTATACCGTCAGCGGTTTCTAAAGTAATTGCAGAACGTTTGGCGTTAAAACAATATAAAAATGCACATCGTATTTTTCAATGTGCTTTAATATATGTAATTGCCGTAGGGGGAGTTGCAAGTTTATTCACATATTTTTGTGCAGGATGGCTTGTTCCTAAGAGCTCAATCGTTGTTCTTAGAATATTTGCACCAACCATTTTTTTCTCAGGCTTGCTGGGTGTATTAAGAGGGTACTTCCAGGCTCATGGAACCATGGTGCAGACATCCTTTTCACAGATTATAGAGCAGATTTTAAATGCTGTTGTTAGTATTGGTGCTGCATATCTGTTTATGCAGGCAGTAGCAGATAGAGATAAAACTACACAAGCTGTATATGGTGCAGCAGGAAGTGCATTGGGTACAGGGGCTGGTGTATTGATAGCCTTAATATTTATGTACCTTATGTATTTACTAAATAAAAGATTTATTCGGAATAGAATCAAAAGAGACCGTAGAAAAGAAGTGGATTCTTACCAGCATATCTTCTGTATTATATTCCTAATGGTAACGCCTGTTGTGTTAAGTACTTTTATTTACAATTCCAGTACAGTTGTGAACCAGAGGTTGTATCGTATTATTCTGGAAAACAGATATCATACGGCAAGTGATGTAATTGCATCTAATTATGGTGTATTCGGCGGTAAGACAACGGTCATTATGAATATTCCAATTGCACTGGCGTCTGCCATGGCAGCTGCCATGATTCCGATGATTTCAGGAAGCTATGCCACTGGAGATGAAGCCGAGACAAGGAATAAGATTCAGAGTGGTATTCGAACCACAATGCTCATTTCAATTCCTTGTGCAGTGGCAATGTTCATTTTGCCTAAGGAAATAGTAGGATACCTTTTTCCGCAGAAGCAATCGCTTGTTTTAGCATCTGACTTACTGAGAGTTTTAAGTGTAAGTGTTATCTTTTATGCATTGTCCACTTTGACCAATGGAGTTTTGCAGGGAATCGGAAAAGTAAATGTACCAATGATTAATGCAGCAATTGCTCTTGTGGTTCAGACAGTAGCATTAGTAGCGTTATTGCTTACAGGATTTGATTTGTATAGTCTTGCCATTGCAATGAATGTATATTCATTTGTTATGTGTGTATTAAATCAGATTTCCATACGAAAGCATTTGGGATATGGTTTAGACTTAAAAAATACATTTGTAAAACCTATCATAGCATCTTTCATTATGGGAGCAGTTGCTTGGGGCGTGTACCATTTATTATATTTCATCATTCCAATAAGTGAATTTAGTATGAAAAACAGAATCTGTTTAACAATTACCATTGGATTTGCTGTTTTAGCATACTTTGTAGCCGTTATAAAGATAGGCGTAATCAATGAAGAAGAGATGAGAGCGCTTCCAAAGGGTGGCCTGTTAATTCGAATTGGTAAGAAATTAAGATTGTTGTAAATTAATGAAAGTATGTGCATACTAATCCTGACAAATAAGATAGGAAGAGGTATCGGAAGTATTTATGAGAGAACGAATCAGGGCGAATTACTTTAAAACTTTGAAAATAGCAGTAGGTTCCGCCATATCGATTATATTAGCCAATATGCTTTCATTATCTTTTGGGACAGCAGCGGGAATTATTACGTTACTGTCTGTTCAGAATACGAAAAAAGATACGTTTCGTGTAGCGGGAAGAAGAATCGTAGCATTTGTAATTGCAATGTGTCTTGCATGGGTTATTTTTTCTTTATTAGGCTATTCAGCTGCTAGTTTTGGAATGTTTTTGTTCTTGTTCGTGATAATATGTGAGTTATGGAATCTGCAAGACGGCATTTCACTTTGTGCTGTACTGGTTACACACTTTCTTACCTGGAAGCACATGTATGCAGCAGACGTGTGGAATGAATTCCTTTTACTGATTATCGGTATATCAGTTGGAGCAGCCGCCAATCTCTATATTCCTCGAAATGTGAAGGAAATAAAGAGGAGCCAGTGCTATATAGAAGCGAAAATGAAAGAAATCTTAATGGATTTATCCATTCAGCTTGTAGAGCCTAAGAAACGAGAACAGATAATTGAAATGGAAGAATTACACCTATACATCCAGAAAGCGGTACAAATGGCCTATGAAAATTCCAATAATACGTTTTTATCGGATTCTCGGTATTTTATAAGTTATATGGAATTAAGGCTTACGCAGCTTTCTGTTCTAGAAAGAATGTATAGTCTCGTTCAGAAAGTGGATGGGTATGAGCTTACTCAGGCGGCAGCCCTAGCTGGTTTTCTTAATCGAGTTTCAACATCTCTTAGGGAAAACAACAATGGTGAAATATTATTGGAAGAATTAGAACGGCTAAAAGAATATTTTGAGTTAGATGAACTTCCAAGTAACAGGCTGGAATTTGAGAATAGAGCTTTGTTATATCAGATTTTATGTGAAATTGAGTGGTTTCTGAAGCTTAAATCAGAGTTTGCTATGAACCTGACTCCAAAACAGATAGAAGAATTCTGGGTTCAAGATACAGCCAAAACTTATTAGAGGCTCTAATGGGTTTCGTATAATTTATTATTAAATAGAGGCAAGACGAAAGACCTATTGTATGGCTTATAAAGATGGAGTAAAATAATAATTGCGAAAGGAAATACATGCTAGTAAACAGTATTGATTGTCAAAACAAGGAGGGCTATGTAGTGAGTACTTACATTATCGTTGGATTTGCAGCATTTGTTTATGGACAGCTTTTAAATGGAAAAACAGTAAGATAAAATATTATGTTAGGCCAAAGGATTATCCTTTGGCCGACTCTTAATAAATCTGATGTCAGAATGACAGATGTTTTGAGAGTTAAGTGAGGAGGATCAAGTGTTGAGCGTAAAACAGGATCTGAATCAAGCAAAGTATTATTTAAAAATCACAACATGGGACAAGGTATTAATGTGGGGGTGGATACCTATCCTGTGTTTATTGGATTATATAGGACGCTGGCTAATTGGTAACCGTTTTTATGAAGCACAGTCATTTTGCATGGTCATTTGGCTTCTGCTTGTATGCATGATTTCATATTTGACAAACCAGCAGTTTAGGTTATTCCAGCTTAACGAGATAGACACAGTTAAAATGTTAGGAATGTCAAACTTGTCTATATTTTTTATAGCAGTATACCAAACAAGATATCTTTATATGCTTGTTATGTGTATCTTTGGGATTCTTAATATTTTTTTAGTAAGTGCACAGATTTTGACTTTGCTTATCTTGGAGTTTTGTATTTACTGGTACATATTTGTATTTATATATTATTTAAGAACCTGGCATTATTATCGTATGAAGTTAGGAAAAGTGTTTTATTGGATAAAATTAATATTAGCTTATGTTGTAGTGCTTGCGGTGCTTCTTAGTGTTTTATTTCAGAGGCAGTTGCAGGTTATTTTGCGTGCTCAAAAAGCTTTTAGGGGAGTTCAATTATGGTATATGAAACTAGCTGAGTTAGCAAATAATATTCTAGGGATAACGATCATATGGATTTTTATTCTCGGAAGTGTATTATGGTATTATTATTTCATTTATACCCATTCATTATGGGAAGAAGATGAAAGTGTTAGAAGTGTGTATACATCGAGTAAAACATTACAAGATGTGATACTAAGGTTTCGTGGACATAAAATATTGCAAATCATTAAATTAAATTATATTCTATTCAATCGTAATTTCGGATGTCTCCTTTGTAAAATGCTTATTGGTGGGTTCTGGTTTCTAATTATCTTTAACTGTAAAGATAGCAAATTGTGTTACTATGCGGGAAGCATCATTATTTCTATGGTTGGGAGTCTCATTTTTTACCGTATTCGAGAGGATAAATATAATTGGGAGTTATATCAGTCAATAGGCTGTACAATAAATAAAATTTTTTTTCATCATTGTATATGTGCTTTTTTTAATTTACATGATGTGGTTGTATTAGGGATGATTATTGGCTTACTAAAAGGTAATTTAACAGTAGTGCAAGTGTGCTTTTTGATCCTTTGTATGGCTTACAAAACAGTTTTTTTTGCAAGTTTTAATTTCTATTTTATGATGATACATGAACTTAATGCAGATTCACAGTTATATGAGGCCTTTGCGTGTTTTGGGGGGATATTTTTTTCATTAACCCCCTTTAGTATTTTAGTTCCAATTCTATATTGGTGCAAAGCCAGAAGAATAGAATAAGATTGATAATGGGAGAGAAGTGAGAAAGTATGATTCGAGTAGAGAAAATTACAAAGAACTACGGAAATAATAAGGGGATCTATAATTTGTGTATGGAATGCAGTGAAGGGGAAGTTGTTTCATTTATTGGTCCAAATGGCTCAGGAAAAACCACGTCTTTAAAAGGAATAGCAGGACTTTTAAAACTGGAGAATGGCTATGTTTTATTAGATGGAAAAAATACGTTAGACGCCAATACCAAAAAAGAGATTGGTTATCTTCCTCAGAGACTGAATTTTTCACCGAATATGACAGGATATGAACTGATCGAAACCATTAATGTGTTAAAATACCAGCGTAAAGAAGGTGCATGTGAAGAAGAGCTTAAGCAAATGTTTTCTGATTTTGATTTGTGGGAAAATAGGCATATGAAACTTAGAAACTACTCGGTTGGAATGCGTAAAAAGATAGGAATTATGATAGCATTGATGCATTTTCCGAAACTGATTATTCTAGATGAACCAACCAATGCAGTTGATACGAAAGGTATTATCACGTTGAAAGAGTATATTGAAGAGGCGAAAAGGCGAGGTTGTATCGTGATTGTTTCAAGTCACATACTAGATTTTATATCTAGTATCAGTACGAAAAACATATTTATAAAAAATGGCAAGGTGGCACGAATTGTGGAAAGAGGAAGTCATGTGAATTTGGAAGAAGTGTATAAAGAGTTGTATTTATAAGAAATGCCGTTTACAGCTTTCTGTAAACGGCATAATATACATATTCGTTAGATTTGAATCTGAGATTTTGTTCCTTTAGAATTACGTTTTTTCATGCGAACCTTCATAGGATTGTATTTTTTATCCTCAAACATAAATTCCTTGGCATCAGGTGAAACAACACAGGAGTACACTACACTATCTTTGGCATCTAATTCGATTCCTTTTACACCTCGGCTATTTTTCTTCATCTCACTAGTCTCATTTAATATATATCCAAGGGAAGCCCCTTTTTCTGTCAATAATATAACTTTCATAGATTCTGAACGAAGTTCGTGGGCTGAAACTACACTCACACCAACAAGTTTATCCTCTTCTGCAAGTTTTGTTGCAGCGATACAGGAACGGATTGTTTCAAATTCAGCACCAGAAACTAATTTTACATAACCCGCTTTGGTTGCAAAGAATACCATGCTTTCGAATAAAGACTCAAAGGAAACAAAGAGAAGTATGTCCTCTTTCCCAACTTTACAAAGATTATGAATTAAAGTGCCTTTATCACGAATTTTACATCTAGGAATACTAGAAACTTTAACCTGATACATATTTCCTTCTGCTGTAAACAGACAAAGCTTGTCCGTATTCTGGATTGGGACCTGATGCACGTATTCTTTTAAAGTATCTTCTCCAAGACGCTGATAGCTAGCAGCATCAATGGATTTGGTATATCCAAAGCGGTCTACCAGAATGTATAAATCTTCAATTTTAACTTCTTCGACATAATCACGTAATCCAATATTCTCAAGAGCAGTTTTTCTTGCTTGAGGAAACATCTTCTTATATTCACGAAGTCTTTTTTTTATTACTTTATAAAGTTCCTTGCGGTCACCAAGAATCGTTGTATAGTTTTCGATATCTTTAATTAAAGAATCACTTTCTTCATGCAGTTTCATAATTTCCAAACCAATTAATTTGCTTAACTGCATTGCTAAAATTGCATCTGCCTGACGCTCTGTAAAATCCAGAGTAGAAGCTGTTTTCTTAGACGCTTCTGATTTGAATTTGATATCGGTTGTATCTCCTGCTATCAAACACTGTTTCGCTTGTTTTACAGAAGAACTTCCACGTAAAATCTCGATAATCAGATCAATTACATCTGTTGCACGAACTAAACCTTTTACGATTTCAAGTCTCTGGTTTGCTTTATGAAGTAAATATTCATATTCTTTTGTATACAATTCAATCTGAAATGTAACGAACTCACTGATTAGAGATTTCAAATTGAAAGTAATTGGCTGTTTTTCTTTTACTGCCAGAAGATTTACGCTATACGTATCTTCTAATGGAGTCTTCTTGTATAGACCATTAAGCAGATTGTCGATGTCACGATCCTTCTTTACTTCAATGACAATACGAATTCCTTCTTTGGAAGACTCGTCGCGAACATCAAATATTTCATCGAAAACCTTATCCTTCATTAACGCAGCTAAGCTTTCAACTAATTTGGTTTTATTTCCTGCAACGGTATAAGGAATTTCTGTAATAATAATATTTTTACGACCATTGTCACCTTGTTCGATTACAGACTTTGCACGGACTTTAATACGTCCTTCGCCGTTTTCATAAATGTCTTTTATATCAGATTGATTCACAATGGTACCACCTGTTGGAAAATCAGGTGCTTTGATGTATTCCATCAGCCCATCTATCGTAATGGCCGGGTTGTCCATGTAGGCAATCACTCCATCAATAACCTCACAAGGATTATGTGGGGGAATATTTGTTGCCATACCGACAGCAATTCCCGTTGTACCATTGATTAATAAATTAGGTAACATAGCAGGTAATACAACTGGTTCTTTTTCGCTTTCATCGAAGTTAGGAATAAATTCAACCAGACCTTTGTCTAAATGGTCAAGAAGCGTAATTGCACCAGGAGATAGACGTGCTTCGGTGTAACGCATTGCGGCGGCACCGTCACCGTCAATTGACCCAAAGTTACCATGTCCGTCAACAAGAGGAATCTGTAAGGAATAATCCTCTGACATATGCACTAATGCATCATAGATAGAAGAGTCACCATGAGGGTGATATTTACCCATGGTATCTCCCACGATACGTGCACTTTTACGGTGTGGTTTATCAGGACTTAATCCTAATTCTTTCATTGCATATAAAATTCTGCGCTGAACTGGTTTTAATCCATCACGTACATCTGGAAGTGCTCTGGAAATGATAACACTCATCGCGTAATCACGATAAGAAGTTCGCATTTCGTCAGAAAAGTCCAAATGAATGATGTTTTCCGTTATCATATTCATTTTCGTACCTCACTATATTTTTTTACATTTTATGTGTCAATGTTTGCATATTGCGCCTGTTCCATGATAAATGCCCTTCTCGGAGGTACTTCGTTACTCATAAGTTTCTTTGTAATTTCGTTGGCTTCATTTTTATCACTTATGGTAACCTGTGCAAGTATCCTGGTTTCAGGGTTTAATGTTGTTTCCCAAAGCTGCTCCGCATCCATTTCTCCAAGACCTTTGTAACGTTGAACATGTAAAATTTTATTACCAGGTCTGCGTTTAAATTTTTCAAGCTCAAAATCGTTAAAAATATATTCTGATTTCTTCCTTTTTCCACGTTTTCCCGTTTCTGTTGTTTCATATTCTACTTTATACAACGGTGGAAGACCACGGTATACTTTTCCTTCGTAAATCAATTCCGGCATAAAGCGGTAGAAGAAGGTAAGAAGAAGTGTACTGATATGGGCACCATCTACGTCGGCATCTGTTAAGATAATAATTTTATCATATTTCAGTTTGGTGATATCAAAATCATCGCCGATTCCACAGCCAAAGGAGGCAATCATGGATTTAATTTCATTATTTACTAAAATTTTATCTAAAGTAGCTTTCTCTACATTTAAAATTTTTCCACGAAGAGGTAATACAGCTTGTGTCTTACGGTTTCTGGCAGTTTTAACAGTACCGCCCGCAGAATCTCCTTCGACTATATAAACTTCGCATTCTTCCGGTTTCTTAGAAGAACAGGAAGCGAGTTTGCTTCTTGTATCTACATCATTAATCTGTTTTAAAACCGCCGTTCTTGCTTTATCACTTGCCTTTCTGGCATTGTAGGATTTCATGGAATTCTCTAAAATCTTCTTAAGCTCGTCTACATTTTTATCAAAGTAACGTTGAACTTGTGTGCTGAATACATCATCAACTGCAGTTTTAGCATCCGTATTTCCTAGTTTTGTTTTCGTTTGTCCTTCAAACTGAGGATCTGGATGTTTAATTGAGATAATCGCTACAAGTCCATTACGGATGTCTCGTCCATCAAAGTTATCATCTTTATCTTTTAGTACACCAAGTTCTCTTGCGTATTGATTCATTACTCTAGTGAGAGCCATTTTAAAACCGGTAACAAGAGTACCACCATCTACTACGTTAATTCGGTTACAATATGAATTAATCTGCTCATTGTAATTTTTGGTATACTGGAAAGCAACCTCAACTTCAATATCTCCACTAGTTCCTTCTATATATATAACCTCATTATTTAACACTTCTGTATCACGGTTAAGGTAACTGACAAAACTTTTTATTCCGTACTCTTCCAGGTAAGTAGTTGTGGTACCCGTGAATTCATCTGTGAAATTAATTTTTAGGTTCTTATTCAGATATGCAATTTCTTTTAGTTTTTTCTGTATGACTTCAGACTTAAATTCTACTGTCTCAAATATAGCTGTGTCAGGATAGAATGTAACTTTTGTCCCTGTATCTGACTTTTTACATTTTCCAACAACAGGAAGTAGACCGTTTACCAGATCGACTGTTGGGTGACCACCGTTTTCGTAAGCATCACGATAAACTTCCCCATTACGTTTAATCTCTACTGTCATTTTGGAAGAAAGAGCATTCACAACGGAAGCACCAACACCATGCAGACCACCGGATTCCTTATAAGCCGTATTACCGAATTTACCACCCGCATGAAGGATTGTGTATACGACACGTGCAGTAGGTATTTTTTTTGTTGGATGGATATCAACTGGAACTCCACGACCGTTGTCCTGAATCGTAATGCCGCCATCTTTTTGCAGAATAATTTGTATTTCAGAACAAAATCCAGCAAGGTGTTCATCAATACCATTATCTAGAATTTCCCAAATCAAATGGTGAAGACCTCTAGAACCAGTACTGCCGATATACATACCAGGTCTTTTACGAACTGCTTCTAATCCCTCTAAAATAACAATTTGACTACCGTTATATTGTTCCATTTAAAAACTCCTTTGTTTATCAAATTATGATTTTCCAATCACCTTGAAAAACTCAATAATTAGGTATTATAACACAGCGAGTAACAAAATTCCATAAAAACTCATATTCAATCCTACACACTATTTTGACAAATTTTTCAGAATTAATACATGACTAAAGTAGTATAATAACCATTGACAAGAAATTTATGTGAGTATATAATAATAGTAATGATTATTATTACTTGCAATAAAATGTGTTTGACAAAATAGAAATAGAAAATAGAAAGGACTGTTGTTATGAATTGTGTAGAAGTAAAAAAAGGAATTTACTTTGTTGGAGCGGTAGACTGGAATGTTCGTAGTTTTCATGGTTATTCTACGAATCGAGGAGCAACTTATAATGCTTATTTGATAATTGATGAGAAGATAACGTTAATTGACACAGTAAAAGCTCCCTTTGCAGGTGAATTAATTAGACGTATTTCTGAAATTATCGATCCAGAGAAAATAGACTACATAGTGTCTAATCATGTAGAAATGGATCATTCTAGCGCAATTCCAGAAGTGATGAAAGCAGCAAAAAATGCAACTATTGTAACAAGTGCTCCAAATGGACTAAAAGGTTTACAGGCCCATTACGGATCTGATTATAATTACATGGCGGTAAAAGCAGGCGAAACGTTGAGCTTAGGAAAAAGAAGTCTTACATTTGTAGCTACTCCAATGCTTCATTGGCCAGATAACATGGTAACATATTGTCCAGAGGAAAAAATTCTATTTTCTAATGATGCTTTTGGCCAGCATTTTGCATCCAGCAAGCATTTTGATGTAGAGGTTAATTTAGAAGAAGTATATCAGGAAGCAAAAAAATATTACGCTAATATTTTGATGCTGTATGGTAAACAAGCTGCAAAAGCGCTAGAAATTGTTAGAAGTCTTGAGTTAGAGGTGATTTGTCCAAGTCACGGTATAATTTGGACCAAACATATTCCAGAGATTCTAGATAAATATGAGGAGTTTGCAACTGGTAAGCCAAAGAACAAAGCCTTAGTTGTATATGATTCTATGTGGCATTCTACTGATAAGATGGCTCATGCAATATTAGAAGGATTTGCGAAAAAAGATGTGGAAACAAAGCTATATGATTTAAAAGAAAACCATATTTCCGATATTATGACTGAAGTTCTGGATGCGAGCTATATAGCAGTAGGTTCGCCAACATTAAATAATACCATGATGCCAACGGTAGCAGCATTCTTATGTTATATGGAGGGGCTGCATCCAGAAGATAAGAAAGCATTTTCATTTGGTTCTTATGGATGGGGTGGTCAAGCGGTAGTGAAAATTCAAGATAAATTAAATGAAATTGGATTGGATGTTATCTGTGATCCAATTAAGACCACATATATTCCAAGTGAAGAAACCTTGAATGAAATTGAAAGAAAAGTGGAAGCTTTGGTTCAGTAAAATTTAGGTATAATAGAAGAGCAGTCGTGCTGATTGAGGTGACCCCAAAAAGTTAGACTTTTAAGCGTAGCAGTTTTTATGGCTGCTACGCTATTTTTTCTTATTTGAAAACATAATAGAAAGATGTTAAAATTTTATTATTACTATCAATGGTCGGGGCTTGCAAAAATGATATAAAAAGAAAGAAGGTATGGGGTTGGAAAATAATTCATTACAGGATGGGCCTGTTTTTGAGACCCTTCTAAAGTTAATTGTTCCTTCATTTATTACGGTAGTGGTAAGTTCTTCGTATTCAATCGTAGATGGTATCTTTATCGGAAGAAAGTATGGGATAGCTGGAAATTCGACGTTTTCCTATATTTTCATTCTCTATTCCCTGGTATTTTCAATTGCGTGTCTAATTTGTCAAGGAGCACCTTCGCTGCTTGCGATTAAAATGGGGGAAAATGATGTAGATGGAGCAGAGAAAATACTTGGGTCATCAATATGCAGTTCAGTGATAATTGCCATGATACAGGCAATATTGGTTTATGCGGGGCTGAAGCCGATGATAAAAATACTTGGTTGTTCAGAAATGTATACAGGTTATATTATGCAGTATTTTCAAGTGTTTCTGCTTCTTGCACCAATTTATTTCGTGAATCATACTTTGTTGTATTGTCTGCGTTCACAAGGTATAATAAAGCTCATTTTTATATGTAATATTGGTGCCTGTTTGATTAATGTTATATTAGATCCTGTTTTTATTATTGTTTTAAATGGAGGTTTTAGAGGAGCAGCATTTGCAACAATATTAGCCAACTTTTCTAGTATGCTCTTTTGTATCTGGTGTTATACCAGTGGAAAAGCAGGCTTGAAGATAAAAGTAAAGTACATAAGGCCAGATTGGAAGAGTACGATAGACATGTTTGCTATAGGTGGAGCGTCTTTTTTGACAAATCTCCTTTATACAATCATTTTGGTTTATTATAACAAGATGGCGAAGTTTTATGGTAGTACCTATGGACTAGCGGCACTAAGTATAAATTCAACGATCTATAAATATTTAACTGTGATAATGAATGCCATTACGGTAGGTATGCAACCGGTAATATGCTATAACTACGGAGGAAAGATGTATAACCGTGTGTTGGAAGCGCTGAAAGATTCCATAATTATTGGTTTGGTTATTTCTACAGCATGTTATGCTGTTGTACTTATGTTTGCCAATCAGATAGTTGGATTATTTAATTCTGAACGTGATTTTATTGTATTTGGCGGCAGAAGTTTACGTTTGGTTTTGCTTTGTCTTCCACTGCAAGTGTTTTATACAATAGGAGTAGCTTTTTTTCAGTTTATTGGAAAGGGAAAAATTGCCACAAGATTTGTGCTTTTGAGACAGGTAGTTTTTCAAATGCCAATCGCTTTTTTGTTAACTTCTAAAATAGGTGTAAAGGGACTGTGGCATTCCTTTTGGATTTCTGATTTATTATCATTTGTAATTCTGGCATTATTTTTATTCTATGAAGTAAGCCGTTACCAAAAACGTAGTATAAGCAGTACTACATGAAAACTATTATCAATTAGAATAAGGCGACCCCGTTGACTTTTTGCACGAGATGTGATATGGTATTCCTAAATAGAAACACTATTGTAGAGGAACCTAAATGGAATTTATTGATACATTATTAGAGTTTGGTTTAACCAGACAAGAGGCAACTATTTATCACACTTTGCTCGTGCATGGTGAAGTTACAGGATATGAAGTTGCGAAAATTACCGGTATATCAAGATCTAACACTTATAACGCTTTAGCGGGGCTTGTGGAGAAAGGTGCTTCTTATATTATTGAGGGGCAGGTAACCAAATATACCCCGGTAGATGTGAAAGACTTTAGTGCTAACATTATTCGGAACTTGACGACGTTAAGAGAGGACTTAATAGATAATGCACCTAAGAAAGCCGTTGAAAGTGAAGGCTATGTAACGATTAAAGGAAAAAAGCATGTTATGAATCAGCTAAAGAATATGCTTCTTAATGTGGAACATCGTATATATATTTCAGCAGGAAAAGAATTACTTGAGTCCGTAAGTGAGGAACTGAATGAATTAAAAGATTTGGATAAAAAGGTTGTGATAATCACAGATGAACCAGCATTTGTATTGGAAAATGCAACCGTTTATTTGAGCGATACAAAGGTCTGTCAGTTTGGTGTGATTATAGATTCGCAAGAAGTACTGACAGGAGAATCTGACCAAGGTGAAAATACAGCATGTCTTTATTCTAAGAATAGCAATTTTGTTGCCGTTTACAAAGAAATGCTTAGTAATAAGATTAAATTAATTACCTTACAAGGAGGAAATGAAGGATGAAACATCCATTTGTAACATTAGACCAAGTAAAAGAAATGACAAAACAGTATCCTACACCATTCCATCTATATGATGAAAAAGGAATTCGTGAAAATGCAAGAAAGTTAAAGAAAGCATTTTCTTGGAACAAAGGATTCCGTGAGTATTTCGCTGTAAAGGCAACTCCAAACCCATTTATTTTAAAAATACTACAAGAAGAAGGCTGTGGAACAGATTGTTCCTCATTAACAGAGCTTATGATGTCAGAAGCATGTGGCTTTAAGGGAAGCGACATTATGTTTTCTTCCAATGTAACACCAGCCAAAGAGTTTCAAAAGGCAAAAGAACTAGGGGCTTTCATTAACTTAGATGATTTTACACATATAGACTTTTTAGAAAAAACAGCAGGAATTCCTGAAACCATTTTTTGCCGTTACAATCCAGGCGGATTCTTCAAATTAGGAACGGACATTATGGATAACCCAGGGG
>CALFNR010000016.1:0-52894 GCA_937903005.1 uncultured Lachnoclostridium sp.
ATGGCTTGATTATGGTGGTGATTGCCTTTGTTACATATATTTCAGAGAAAAAGGACAAGTTGCTTTCCATATTAGCAATTAGCATTTTGTCCGGATTAATTACTACTACATTTACTATTAGTAATGGAATGATGTCTTTGGAATACAAGAAGATTATTATACTTGGTTTGCTAGAAGGAGCGCTGGTAATGTCGCTGGCGAATATGTTCTTTCTTGCAACTGATTTTATTCGGACTGCCAATAGGCGTCAGTTGCTTTCGAATCAAGAACTTATAAGTGTGGCGATGTTAGGAGGATGTTTTCTGTATGGATTGCCTGAGATACCAGGTTATACATTCTCACTTGTAGAATCAGTAGCTTATCTGCTAATTGTGGTAGTGGCATATAAATATGGAGCAGGTGCAGGAGCAGTAACCGGTGCCGCCTGTGGAATTGTGTTAGGGATTCAGTCACAGAACGTTATTATTTTGGGAATATTCTGCCTAGTCGGAATTGGGACAGGTATGTTCAGAGAATTAGGGAAGATTGTAACCGGTTTTGTGTTTGTTTTGTTAAATATCGTTCTGTGTAATTTTATTTATCCAGATCTGATTCAGGGAGTGCAGATTCGCGCACTGGTATCTGCTTCTTTGGTATTTTTTCTGATACCAAGGTCACTGATACAGAAAGTGGATTTATATACATTAGAACCAGAACGTAAGAAAAAAGAGCAGAACTTGCAGGATGTAACGATGGCAAAACTGCGAGAGTTCTCGGATTCTTTCGTAAAACTTTCGAAATCCTTTTATTCGCTTGCTAAGGCGAGACAATCCTTTGAGCGAAACGAGGTTGATGATATATTTGCTGGATTATCAGCAGGGTTATGCAAAGATTGCAAAAATTGTTCCAAGTGTTGGGAAAAGAATTATTATCATACCCAGCAGACGGCAGGAGTGGTATTGGAAGCTGCAAAGGTACAAGGGTATGTACAGGCAAGTGATTTCCCTAAAACATTTCAAGACCGATGCATTCATTTTAACCAATTTGTAAATGAAACGAATCGTGGTATTGCGGTTGCGGCAATCAATATGAACTGGAGCAATCGTATGGCGGAAAGTCGTGTGGCTATCGCGGGACAGCTTAGTGAAGTGGCATCCATCATTGATGATTTCTCAAAATCATTAAATGAAACAGTAGAAGTGAGGGATGAAAATGAAGATATAATCAAGAAAATTTTAAAAGCGTATCAGTTGGATGTAAAGAAGGTGTCTGTAATTGAAAAAAGAAATAACAGGAAACAGCTTTATTTATCCATGAGAACCAGGAAAGGACGCTGTGTGACAACGAGAGAGGCAGCGGATTTGCTTTCAAAGGCATGCGGAAGGAAAATGTTACCATCTGCGGAAAGTAAAAATGTTATTGGGAAGGAGTATGACAAGATTAGTTTCGTAGAGGATACGAAATTTCAGACAATTACAGGGATGGCAAGAACATCAAAAGATGGAGAAATTGTTTCGGGGGATACATTTTCTTTCATGAATCTGGATAGTGGAGAGACAGTGATGATATTGTCAGATGGAATGGGAACGGGAGAACGTGCAAGCGAAGAAAGTGAATTGGTAATTGAGTTACTGGAGGAATTTTTGGAGGCTGGCTTCACGGAAAAGTCAGCAATTAAACTCATTAACTCAATTCTAGTAGTAAATTCGGATGACCAGACGGTTTCAACGTTAGATATTAGCTCTATTAATCTGTTTACTGGTGTTTGTAATTTTATCAAAATAGGAGCATCAACAACATTTATTAAGAGGAATGGGTGGATTGAGACAATACAGTCCACGAATCTTCCGGTAGGAATGTTTAACGAAATTGATATAGAGGGAAGTGAGAAGAAGTTATATGACGGTGATTATGTGATAATGGTTTCAGATGGAATGTTGGATTTTGTCAGTGAAGTAGATAAGGAGGAAGTGTTCAAAAATATCCTGGCAGAGATTGATGTGACGAATCCACAGGAAATGGCAGATACAATTTTAGAACGGATACTAGAGAAAGAGGAACATGGAGTTCGTGATGACATGACAGTTTTAGTTGCAGGTTTTTGGGAAAAATCTAATTGAAATGTGCATTGAATAGGGATAGAATGTTGTATAAATAAAAAAGCTTGTGGAGACTGTGATGATAAAAAAAGTAGAAAAGTATATAGAACAGTACCACATGATTGAAAAAGGGGATAGAATTGTGCTTGGCGTTTCAGGCGGAGCAGATTCTATTTCTCTTTTCTTTGTCATGTTGGAACTAAGTGAAAAATATAATATAGACATAGTGGTAGTTCATGTGAATCATGGAATTCGTGGAGAAGAAGCGAAACAAGATGAGGAATATGTACAAAGACTATGCAAAGAGCGAGGTGTGGAGTTTGAATGTGTTCGTGTCAATGTGAAGGAACTGGCGAAGCAACAGAAACTATCAGAGGAAGAAATGGGACGTAAGGTTCGATATGAGGCATTTGCTAAAATAGCTAAAATTTATAACTGTAATAAGTTAGCGGTTGCGCATAACCAAAACGATGTAAGCGAAACAGTTCTATTAAATCTTTTTAGGGGGAGCGGATTAAAAGGACTTGTTGGGATTGAGCCAGTTAGAGGGAACATAATTCGTCCACTATTGTGTGTAGAAAGAAGTGAGATTGAAAAATATCTCTTAGAGCGGAACATAGAATATCATAATGATGCAACTAATTTTGAAACAAACTATACTAGAAATAAGATTCGATTAAAAGTTCTTCCTTATGTTGAGTCAGAGGTAAATGAACGCGCATCCGAACATATTGCAAAAAGTGCGGGTATTCTTTCTCAGGCAAGTTCCTTTATTGACATGGAAGCTTGTAAACTGTATAAGCGCTGTGTCAAAGAACAGGATGGTGTGTTTGAGATTAGGTTAGAATCTTTTGAAACAGGACATATCATCCTTCAAAGGGAAGTAGTTCGAAAAGTTCTTTTTGCAATTGCGAAAAAACAAAAGGATATCGAAATGTCTCATGTAGATAGTGTTTTAGAATTAATTAAAAGGGGAGCAGGAAAACGAGTAGATCTTCCATATCATATGGAAGCAATTCATTATTATAATAAGGTGGTATTGAGGAAAAAGACTCTTGTAAAAAAAGAGAAGTTAGAAAAAGAAGCCGTAATTCCTGGTTCTATAAGGATTCCGGGTACTAACATGGAGTTATCGTTTGAATTGATTACGGTCGAGGAAGAGAATAGAAGAGAACTGGAAAAATTGTATGCTGTTAAGAAAAATGACTATACGAAATGGTTTGATTATGATAAAATTAGAAATACGGTTTTAGCAAGATATAGAAAAACAGGAGATTATTTCGAATGTAATAGTAACGGAAACCGCAAAAAGCTAAAAGACTTTTTTATTGACCAAAAGGTTCCAGCTGAAAAAAGAGAACGTATACTCCTTTTGGCAGATGGTAATCATATTATTTGGGCAATCGGATTTCGCATTAGTGAATATTACAAGGTCAGTAGCGGAACGAGAAGAATACTAAAAGTTAAAGTAGACGGAGGAAATGAACATGAAGGATAAGATTAGTGTATTGATTTCGGAAAAAGATGTTGAAGAACGTATTAAACAGTTAGCAGACCAGATTACGAAAGACTATGCAGGCAAAGAGGTGCATTTAATCTGTGTGCTAAAAGGAAGTATTTTCTTTACTTGTGAATTAGCAAAGAGGATTCCGCTACCGGTCACTTTAGACTTTATGTCAGTATCCAGTTATGGTAATCAGACAGAAAGTTCAGGTAGAGTAAAGATTGTAAAAGATTTAGATGAACCAATTGATGGAAAAAATGTTATTGTAATTGAGGACATTATTGATTCGGGCAGAACTTTAAGTTATCTAATGGATTTGCTTAATGCAAGAAAACCTGAATCTTTAAAACTTTGTACATTACTTGATAAGCCAGACCGCAGAGTAACAGATGTAAAAGTAGACTATGTAGGTTTTGAGATTCCGGATAAATTCGTTGTCGGATATGGCTTAGACTATGCACAAAAATATAGAAATTTGCCGTATGTCGGCGTAGTAGAAGAGTAAAGGGGGTAGACGTTTGAAAAAACAAATGAAAGGCTTTGGCTTTTATGTCATAGCGATTGTTATATTCATTGCAGCAACATTGCTTATGGATTTGTTCCCTAACGGGAGCGGTAATGCATATAACAGATTTGACTTCGAGAAAGATATTACAACGAATAAAGACAAGATAAAGAGTATTGATGTATATCAGAATCAGGAAACGCCATCAGGTAAGGTGAAGATAACGTATACATCGGGAGACAAAAAAGAGCTTAATATCTCAAGTACAATAGAGGCAGAAAAGCAGTTAGAAGATGCAAATGTTATCTATACATTGCATCCGATTAAAAAAACAAGTTGGGTTATAACCACGCTTTTGCCATACTTACTTGGTTTTGTATTATTGTTATTCTTGTTTTCCTTTATGATGAATCAGGCATCTGGTGGTGGTGGAAACTCTAAAGCAATGAATTTTGGAAAGAGTCGTGCCAAGATGTCCATAGACAATACCGATACAACATTTGATAATGTAGCTGGTCTTCATGAAGAGAAAGAAGAGCTTGAGGAAATTGTTGACTTCCTAAAAGAACCGAAAAAATATATTCAGGTTGGTGCCAGAATTCCAAAAGGAGTTTTATTAGAGGGCCCTCCAGGAACAGGTAAGACTTTACTTGCAAAAGCAGTAGCTGGAGAATCGAAAGTTCCATTTTTCAGTATCTCTGGTTCTGACTTTGTCGAGATGTTTGTAGGTGTTGGTGCGTCTAGAGTACGTGACTTGTTTGAAGAAGCAAAGAAAAACAGTCCTTGTATTATTTTTATTGATGAAATTGATGCAGTAGCAAGACGTCGTGGTACAGGTCTTGGCGGCGGTCACGACGAAAGAGAACAGACATTGAATCAGTTGCTAGTTGAGATGGATGGCTTTAGTGTAAATGAAGGCATCATCGTTATGGCGGCAACAAATCGTGTAGATATATTGGATCCAGCTATTTTAAGACCAGGTCGTTTTGACCGTAAGGTTGTAGTTGGGCGTCCTGATATCAAAGGAAGAGAAGAAATATTAGAAGTTCATGCGAAAAACAAACCTCTAGCAGAAGATGTGGATCTAAAGCAGGTTGCGCAGACAACTGCTGGTTTTACTGGTGCAGACTTAGAGAAATTATTAAATGAATCTGCTATTATTGCAGCAAGAAGTGAAAGAGCATTTATTGTTGCAGAAGATATTAAGAAGGCATTCATTAAAATTGGAATTGGAACAGAAAAGAAAAGTCGTGTTATTACAGAGAAAGAGAAGAGGATTACGGCTTATCATGAAGCTGGTCATGCAATTTTATTCCACTTGCTGCCTGATGTTGGGCCGGTGTATACAGTGTCTATTATTCCGACAGGTCAAGGTGCAGCAGGTTATACAATGCCACTGCCTGAGAAGGATGAAATGTTTAATACAAAAGGAAAGATGCTTCAAGATATTATCGTTTCTTTAGGGGGAAGAATTGCAGAAGAAATGATTTTAGATGATATTACAACAGGAGCATCACAGGATATTAAACAGGCAACTAATTTAGCAAGATCAATGGTTACAAGATTTGGATTCTCTGATAAGATCGGGCTTATCAATTACGAGTGTTCTGATGATGAAGTCTTTATTGGTCGCGATATAGGGCATACTAAGAACTTTGGTGAGGGCATAGCAAATGAGATTGATGAAGAAGTGAAGAAGATAATAGATCAGTGCTATGTAAAAGCAAGGGATATTTTAAAACAAAATGAACATGTACTGCATAGCTGCGCAGAGTTGTTAGTTGAGAAGGAGCGAATTGGTAGAGACGAATTCGAATCTTTATTTGTTACAAGCGACGGTGTTTGAAAAAACTAAATTGTAAATTATTCGTAAAAACAAACAAAAACTTTTTAGTTTTTGTATAATGTTTGTGCACACTTTTGGTATTGTCAATGCTATAATATCAATCGTAAACCCCAATACATTATATAGTTTTTGCTACACCCCATAAGTAACAAAAATACCTTCTCCAAGAAAGGGACAGCTGTTCGGAAAGCTGTCCCTTTTTTCCTATATATTTTTATTGCAGATTTTGCGATGCAAATACGAAAAAGGAGTGTTAATCATATGTCAGGACAAATTAATATAAATCGTTTATCAAGATATCAAAAGTTAAATCTTTATTTTGAGACAGTTATTTCAGCGCCAAACAAAGAAGCGTTATTTAGTGATGGTACAGAATTGTATAGAAGTCCATGCGAACCACAGTTCCATGATACAGTAACTTTGAGAATGCGAACGGGGAAGGACAATATTGATAGTGTAGTACTTGTTACGTCCAAGGAACGTGTTCCTATGACATTGGGCAGAGAAGAAGATTTATTTGATTATTATGAAGCTCAGATTCAAGTGGAAAAAGAAAAGATTGAGTATTATTTTGAGATAACAGCGGGGCCGATGACTTGTGTATATAATAGTTGTGGTGTAATGGATGAAGATAAGCCAGAATTTAGATTTAGCATCATGCCGGGATTTAAAACACCAGATTGGGCTAAAGGAGCGGTATTTTATCAGATATTTGTAGATCGTTTTTACAATGGGGATAAAAACAATGACGTTGAAACAGGAGAATATTGCTACATAGGCGAGCAGGTGAAGCAGGTTAAGGATTGGAACAAGCTTCCTGATGCAATGGGCGTAAGAGAGTTTTATGGTGGAGATTTACAAGGTGTTTATAAAAAACTAGACTATCTACAAGAACTTGGCATTGAAGCGATTTATCTAAATCCAATTTTTGTATCTCCATCAAACCACAAATATGATATTCAAGATTATGATTATGTAGATCCTCATTTTGGAGTAATTAAAAATCAAGAGGGGGACTTATTAGCTCCAGGAGTAAAAGAGAACAAACGTGCAACAAAATACATCTCTAAGGTAACATCCAAAGAAAACCTAGAAGCTAGTAATGAATATTTCATTAAGTTCGTAGAAGAAGTGCATAAACGTGGTATGAAAGTAATCCTAGACGGAGTGTTTAATCACTGTGGTTCTTTTAATAAATGGATGGATAGAGAACGTATTTATGAAAATGAAGAAGGATACGCTTTAGGAGCTTATGTTGCAAGGCAGAGCCCTTATCATACATTCTTTAAGTTTTATGATACACAGTGGCCATATAATGCAAAATACGATGGCTGGTGGGGACACGATACGTTGCCAAAATTAAATTATGAGGATTCACAAGAATTATTTGATGATGTAATGAGAATCGCCCGTAAATGGGTTTCGGCACCTTATAATGTTGATGGCTGGAGACTAGATGTGGCTGCGGATTTAGGTCACTCAAGCGAATTCAACCACAAATTCTGGAAACGTTTCCGTGAGGAAGTAAAGAGTGCAAATCCAGAAGCGATTATTTTGGCAGAACATTATGGTGACCCATCTTCTTGGCTGCAGGGGGATGAATGGGATACTGTTATGAATTATGATGCTTTTATGGAGCCGATTTCCTGGTTCTTAACAGGTGTTGAGAAGCATAGTGATGAATTTAGTGATGAGCTATTTGGAAATGCTGAGATTTTTGAAAATTTTATGATTCAGAATATGGCGAAATTAAATACACAGTCCATACAGACTTCTATGAATGAGCTTTCCAATCACGATCATTCTCGTTTCTTAACAAGAACTAATCATAAGGTAGGCAGAACGTCTACTGCTGGACCACATATGGCTAGTGAAGGCATAAACAAAGGGATTATGCGAGAGGCAGTTGTTATGCAGATGACATGGCCGGGTGCACCTACTGTGTATTATGGCGATGAGGCAGGTGTTTGTGGCTGGACAGATCCTGATAACAGAAGAACTTACCCATGGGGAAATGAAGATCAGAGTTTAATTGACTTGCACAAGGAGTTAATTCGTATTCATAAAGACTACAATGCCTTAAAATGTGGTTCTGTCTTGTTCTTAGGTGGTGATAAGCACTTTATAAGTTATGGTCGATTTGATATGGAAGACCATTTTGTAATCGCTGTTAATAATAGTGAAGTGAAGAAGTGTGTTGAGTTGCCAGTATGGAAAATTGGTATTCAAGATCATATGATGCTTGCTAGTCTGATTGCGACAAATGCAGACGGATATTCCTTGAATGCTACAATCTACCACAGTATAAATGGTATGTTATCCTTAACAATAGAGCCATTTTCTGCGGTTGTGATAAAAAACTTAAAAAATTAAGAAAAAAAGAGTTGACGTGCGAAAAATATGTGGTATAATACATTCTTGTCAGGACACGTATGGATGGATTCCCGAGTGGCCAAAGGGGGCAGACTGTAAATCTGTTAGCAACGCTTTCGAAGGTTCGAATCCTTCTCCATCCATCCGCCGGCGTGGCGGAACTGGCAGACGCACAGGACTTAAAATCCTGCGGGACTAACCTCCCGTACCGGTTCGATTCCGGTCGCCGGCAGTAATTGATAGAAAGAAGAAGCATTGAGTATTCGATGTTTCTTTTTTTTGTTAACCTTAAAGATATACTAAGGAAGATGAGGAACAGAAAATAATAAAAAAATAAATTATCGCTTGACAAATATCTAACAACATTGTACAATAGGCAATGTTGTTAGACATAATAAGACAACGCATTACAAGAGAGTATCAATAATTCTTGTTTGCCCAGATAGCTCAGTCGGTAGAGCAGGGGACTGAAAATCCCCGTGTCACTGGTTCGATTCCGGTTCTGGGCACTATTCCAAAGAGACGTCGGTTTTTATCGCGTCTCTTTTTTTGTATATAGGAATGGAATCTCCGAACCATTTCCTATATATCAATAGAAAAATACAGTGGATAAGGAAGATTCGTATGAAAATATTATTAACAGCCATCAATGCTAAATACATTCATTCAAATTTAGCAATATATGAGTTGAGTGCTTATGCTGAGAAATACAAAGAAAACATCGAACTGGCAGAATACACGATTAATAACCAGCAGGAATTTATATTAACAGATATATATAAAAGAAAACCAGATGTAATCGCATTTTCATGTTACATCTGGAATATTGGAATCATTGAAAACTTATTAAAAGAAATAAGACAAGTTATGCCAGATACACCTATTTGGCTGGGGGGGCCAGAAGTTTCTTATGATGTGACGCAGGGACTTCTTGCTACACCATATGCAGATGGTATTATGATTGGCGAAGGGGAATGTACGTTCAAAGAGTTGGCCCAGTATTATGTGGAGAAAAATATTGAATTAAAAGATATTCGAGGGATTGCTTACAGATGGAATGGTGAAATTAAAGTAAATCCATATCGTGAGCCAATGAATTTAAGCGATGTTCCATTTCCTTATAGTGATTTTGAACTGTTTAAAAATAAAATTCTATATTATGAAACAAGCCGCGGATGTCCTTACTCCTGCAGTTATTGTCTATCCTCTATTGAGCGTGGTGTTCGTCTTCGCGATTTGGAATTGGTGAAGAAGGAACTTCAGATATTTTTAGATGCTAAGGTTCCACAGGTTAAATTTATTGACCGAACATTTAACTGTAATCCAGCTCATGCCATGGGGATTTGGAACTATATTCACGAACATGACAATGGGCTAACGAATTTTCACTTTGAGATTGCTGCAGATATTTTAAGAGAAAATGAACTTGAACTTCTTAATAAGATGAGGCCGGGACTGGTACAGCTTGAAATTGGAGTACAATCGACTAACCCTGATACTATTAAGGCAATTAATCGAAAAATGGATTTTAACGTGTTGACAGAAAAGGTAAATGCAGTTCATCGTGGCAATAACATTCATCAGCATCTTGATTTGATTGCAGGACTTCCATATGAAGGATATGAGAGTTTTGGAAAATCATTTGATGATGTGTATGGCCTTCGTCCCAATCAGCTTCAATTAGGTTTTTTAAAGGTGCTTAAGGGGTCTCCGATATACCCACAAGCCCAGATGCATAATATTGTTTATAGAAAGACAGCTCCTTATGAAGTGCTATTTACAAAATGGCTTCCTTTTGATGATGTACTTCGTTTAAAAGAAGTGGAAGATGTAGTAGAAGTCTATTACAATAGTGGGCAGTTTGAAATGTCTATTCAGTTTTTAGAACATTTCTTTCAGACACCATTTGCATTGTATGAAGCGTTAGGGGAATACTATGAAGCACATGGACTGTTTGGAGTGAATCATACAAGAATAGCACGATATGAAATTTTGTTAGACTTCTTTAAAGAACGTGTGATAGAGGGGGATGCGGAGGTATTTGCGGAAATATTGGTTTATGATTTGTATTTGAGAGAAAATCTTAAGAGCAGACCAAAGTTTGCGAAAGATTACGGAGAATATAAGAAGTTATATAGAGAGTTTTATGAGGATGTAGAGCGAGTTAAAGCGTTATTGCCAGGATATGAGGATTATTCTTCTAAAGTATTAAGTCGAGTTACCCATGCAGAACACTTCTCGATTGACGTACCAGCTGTTGCAAAGACAGGTGTTGTGGTGAGGGAGGAAACTATCATTGTATTCGACTATAAGAATCGAAATCCTCTAGACCATCAAGCAATGGCGATTTCCATATAAGAAAGAGGTGCAGTATGGCGAAAAGAATTACAAAGCAGGAAAGAGAACGTATTCAAACTGTCTTAGATTTGTTAGATGAGCATTATACTACAGAATATAAATGTTACCTGAATCATGAAAATGCAGAGCAGTTACTAATAGCCACAATGCTCAGTGCCCAATGCACAGATGCGAGAGTAAATATTGTAACAAAGGATTTGTTTCAGAAGTATAAGAGTATGGAAGATTTCGCAAATGCGGATTTGAAAGAATTAGAGCAGGATATTCATTCTCTTGGCTTCTATCATAGCAAGGCGAAAAATATTATTTCTTGTGCACAGGATGTAGTAAATAAATTTGGAGGCAAGGTACCACGCGAACTTGACGAACTGACATCACTTGCAGGCGTTGGCAGGAAAACAGCCAATGTAATTCGAGGAAATATTTTTAATGAGCCAAGTATTGTAGTGGATACCCATGTGAAGCGAATTTCTAATAAGCTTGGTTTTACAAAGGAAGACGATCCTGAAAAAATAGAGTTTGACTTAATGGATGTGTTGCCAAAGGATCATTGGATTCTATACAACATTCAAATTATTACCCATGGCAGGGGATTATGTACGGCTCGTAGTCCCAAATGCGAGTCTTGTTTTCTTAATGAGCATTGTAAGGATTATCAGAAAAAGTTAAAACAGAAGCAGAGAAGAGAGCAGGCTAAGGCAGTGAAGGTCTTGCAGACAAAAGAAAAGTGACATAAAATAATAAGCAGTGTTCCTAGTTCGTTGTCTAGGACACTGCTTATTTTAATTATCCTTAATCTCTTTTAAGGCCGATAATATAGAGGACTTCATTAAGGTCTGTAAGGTATCAGCTTGTTTTATAAGGGCAGTTATTTTATTAATTTCATTATTTTTGTGATATATTTTAGCAAGAAGGACATAATTATTTTTGATATCAGTTTTGCACAGAATACCGTATTCCAGTACGACCCTGGCATCTTGTAACTGGCCTTGTTCATATAAGTATGTTCCCCAGTTGGATAATGTTCGAATAAGCTCTGTGAAGTTGGCGTCATAAGCAGAAAGAGCATCAAGGTTAGCAGGACCATAAGCTGCTTTTAAGTCTGTATTAGACTGTCCAACCAAATTTACAATTTTTTTTGTGGATAGGTCTTTCATAGTGGCTTGAATTTCTAGTAATTTAGGGTCTGTTGTTTCTTTGAAGGGTAATTTTTCCGTGTCAATATGAATATATGGTAAATTGCTAAGATCCATTTTTCGAACGCTGTTTGCATCATGTTCAGCTTTCCAAAATTGTTTGGATTGATTTTCTTCATTTTTACTGGCACGGTTCTTTAAATGATGCAGTATCCAGATCCATATAAATACCACAGGAAAAAAAGTTAGAATTGACATATTTGCACAACCTTTCTATAATCGAGAGGAACGAGTATTTATTATACTCATGTTATCGTGACTGTCCTTTTTATTTGTTATACTAGGACGAAGTTGCATTTAAATTAAAAGAGGTGAATTGAATGAATAAGAAAACACAAAGAACTGTTTCCGTTATAATCGTAGTAGCAGTTGTATTAGCTATGATTGTACCTCTAGTAGCTTATGCATTTTAAATATGAATACCTTATTGAGGTATAAATGTTATATGTGGAATTGTTTAAAACCCCACATATAACTTAGACTATACATAAATATTAAGCAAATGTCAAACAAGGGCATTCATGTGATTCTGACGCAATTTTTGCTTGATATTATCTATAGTTATGATAAAATGAAACATAAGTCTTATTGGCAAAAGGGGATATTAAGATGAAGCGAAAAACAAAGATATTTGCAACCACGCTTGTATGTATGCTGGTGTGCATTGTTTTAGCTCTTGCAGGAATGAAGGTTTATGCAGATGGTAAGTCAGGTACAATACCGAATGGAGTGTATGTAGATACTGTTTCACTGGGAGGCAAGACAACAGAAGAGGCAAGAGAGCTCGTAGATGAGTATGTGAAAAGCTTAGCAAGTAAAAGATTTACTTTAGTAGTAGATGGGCATAATGTGAAAACCACATTAGAGGATATCGGATTTTCATGTGTAGACAATAATTATATTGAAGAAGCATCTAATCTTGGTAAGACTGGTAATCTAATCAAGAGATATAAGGAGTTAAAAGACATTGAAAAAAAATCTCATGTTTATAACTTGGAATTTACAGTAGATGATGCCAAGGTTACAAGTTTTATTGAGAGTAAATGCAAAAAGTATGAAGTGGACCCGGAAGATGCAATATTAACACGAAAAAATGGCACATTTCATATTAAGGCAGAGGTCTTAGGAAGAACGATTCATATAGAGGATACCACTGAGAAGATTAAAGCCACTTTAGCTGACCATTGGGATCATGAAGAGATTAAAGTGGATGCTGTAGTAGCGGATGCAGAACCAGATATCACAAAGGAACAGTTAAAGAAAGTAAAAGATGTTCTTGGAGAATATAGTACAACTTATGCAAGTTCTTCTGCTAACCGTGCAGCAAACCTTGATAATGCAGCAAAATTAATCAATGGTACTGTAATTATGCCAGGAGAAGAATTTTCAACAAGCGGAGCATTAACACCTTTTACAACAGATAACGGATATCAGCAGGCAGGTGCATACTTGAATGGTAAGGTAGTAGACAGTATTGGTGGAGGTGTTTGTCAAGCGGCAACCACACTTTACAATGCCTTGTTGAAGGCTGAATTAGAGATTACAGAACGTTACAATCACTCTATGATTGTAAGTTATGTTCAGCCATCTATGGATGCTGCTATTTCAGATGGATATAAAGATTTAAAATTTAAAAATAATACGGACGCACCAATTTATGTCGAAGGATATACAGCGGGCAGAACGATTTACTTTAAAATATACGGTGAAGAAACAAGAGATACAGTGAATAGAACTGTGAAATATGTTTCTGAAACAACAGAAACCATACAGCCAGGACCTGAAAAGGTTACAAAAGATCCTACAAAACCAGCTAGTTATAAAGTAGTTGAGCAAGCAGCTCATGTTGGTTATAAGGCGCGTCTTTGGAAGTATGTTTATGTGAATGGAAAGGAAGAAAGCAAAGAACAGGTTAATTTTAGTTCTTATGCAGCCGAGCCTGCTTATGTAATAGTAGGGACTAAGGAAGAAAAGAAAGAAGAAAAGAAAGAAGACGAGAAGGATAAGGATAAAGATAAAGACAAGGATAAAGTAGAATCAGATAAAGATAAAGACAAAGATAAGGACAAAGATAAGGACAAAGACAAAGATAAGGACAAAGATAAGGACAAAGACAAAGATAAAGATAAAGACAAAGCTGATTCTAATAAGTCTGCGGACACAAAACCTAGCGCAAAACCTAGCAAAAAGCCTGCTTCATCCGATACTTCTTCTAAAAAGGATACAACAACCAGCGAAGAAAAATCGTAGGCTTGTAGGAACAAGCTTCAAGTTGGAGAAATTCATCGGATAATTAAAAAAGCAGTAGTCAAAAGGAAACAAGGGAAACTGCAAATTAAGAAACCCAATGATTGAGTAATGCAAAGAGGATAGCGGCTGTTTGTCAAAATAGCTGTTATCCTTTCTTTAAAAAAAGACAACATGTTAAGAGGAAGGTGTGAAGGCATGAAAATTGGAAAAATACCAGAGACAGTTCTAAAACGATCTGTATTCAAACAGATACATCATCGTCGTGATGAGGTACTAGTTCGTCCAGGAGTAGGTGAGGACTGTGCGATGCTTCAGATAGAACCAGATGAGATTTTAGTTATGTCAACAGACCCTATTACTGGTACAGCAAATGAAATTGGAACATTTGGTGTTCATATTACAGCCAATGATATTGCATCTAGTGGAGCAGAACCAATTGGGGTATTGTTAACAATCATACTTCCAGCAGATGCCAGTGAGTCTGATTTAAAAGAAATCATGAAAGAAGTTGAATCAGTTTGTGCAGAACTTAACATGGAAGTTATGGGTGGTCATACTGAAATATCAAAAGCTGTAAATCAACCTATCCTTTCTGTGACAGGTGTTGGAAAGATAAAAAGAGATGAGATGATAAAGACAGCAGGCCTAAAACCAGGTCAGGAACTTGTCATGACAAAATGGGCAGGATTAGAGGGAACGGCAATCATAGCCAGAGATAAAGAGGGCGAATTGAAAGAGCGTTTCCATGAAGATTTTATAGAACGTGCACAAAATCTATTTAAAAATTTATCTGTAGTAAAAGATGCTATGATAGCGAAGAAAATTGGTGTTACATCCATGCATGATGTAACAGAAGGCGGTATCTTTGGAGCTCTATGGGAAGTTGCGGCTGCTTCTAAAGTTGGAATTGAGGTAGACCTTAAAAAGATTCCAATTAAACAGGAAACTATTGAAATATGTGAGGTATATGATTTAAATCCATATATGCTTATGTCTAGTGGCTGTATGCTCATTAGTACGGATAGAGGAAATGCATTAGTGGAGGCATTGAAAAAAGAAGGAATTACTTCTGCTATTATAGGTAATGTGATTGAAGGAAATGACCGAATTATTGTTAATGACGACGAGAGAAGATATCTTGAACCACCAAAGACAGATGAACTATATAAGGCAATTCATTAGAGGTAAGGAGGGTACCAAAAATGAGAAATGCAATTTTAAAGGTTATTGATAAAAATAGTAAAGTTTCTGTAGAAGATTTAGCCGTAATAATAGATGCTCCCGAGGCAGAAGTGAAAGCGGAAATTGATAAGATGGAGGAAGAGGGAGTAATCTGTGGTTATCCTACATTAATTAACTGGGATAAAACAGACTGTGAAAAGGTAACGGCTTGGATAGAGGTTAAGGTTACCCCTCAGAGGGGCCGAGGCTTTGAGAAGATTGCAGAACGTATCTATCGTTTTGACGAAGTGGAGAGCGTATATTTAATGTCTGGAACATTTGATTTGGCAGTACTCATAGAGGGCAAGAGTATGAGGGAAGTTGCTAATTTTGTATCTAGTAAACTAGCTCCATTAGAAGCAGTATTAAGTACTTCAACTAATTTTGTTCTTAAGAAATATAAAGAACATGGGCTTGAACTGGTGAATCATAAGAGGGTAGATGAAAGGATGTTATATACGCCATGAGAAATCCATTATCAAAAAAAGTTACAGATATACAACCTTCTGGTATCAGAAAATTCTTCGATATCGTAAATGAAATGGAGGATGCCATTTCATTAGGCGTTGGAGAGCCAGATTTTGATACACCTTGGCATATAAGAGAAGAGGGGATTTATTCATTAGAAAAAGGAAGAACTATTTACACCTCTAATGCAGGGTTAGTACAGTTACGTGAAGAGATATGTCGTTATTTACATAGAAGGTTTCATGCTGAATATGACCCTAAAACAGAGATTATGGTTACAGTAGGTGGCAGTGAGGCAATTGATGTTGCTTTGCGTGCCATGTTAGATCCAGGTGATGAGGTGTTAGTGCCCCAGCCTTCTTATGTATCGTACGTTCCGTGTGTAACGTTAGCCGATGGAGTACCAGTTATTATTGAGCTTCAGGAAAAAGATGAATTTAAGTTGACAAGAGAGCAACTGTTAGATAATATTACAGATAAGACCAAGGTTTTAATCTTGCCTTTTCCAAATAATCCAACAGGTTCTATTATGACATATGAAGACTTAAAAGATATTGTAGATATCATTATTGAAAAGGATCTTTATGTCATATCCGATGAGATATATTCTGAATTGACATATGGCAGTGAACATGTTTCGATAGCCTCATTTCCGGGGATGAAGGACAGAACAATTTTAATTAATGGATTTTCAAAATCCTATGCAATGACAGGCTGGAGATTAGGTTATGCAGCAGGTCCAAAAGTGATATTAAAACAAATGATAAAAGTACATCAATTTGCAATTATGTGTGCACCTACAACAAGTCAGTACGCAGCAATTGAAGCGTTAAAGAATGGTGATTCCGACGTTGAAATGATGAGAGATTCGTATAACGAGCGAAGACGCTATTTATTAAAAGCTTTAAGGGATATGGGATTTGATTGTTTTGAACCATTTGGCGCATTTTATGTATTTCCAAGTATCAAGAAGTTTGGTATGACATCAGATGAATTTGCTAATAGATTACTGAAGGAAGAAAAGCTGGCGGTAGTTCCTGGTACTGCTTTCGGCGATTGTGGAGAAGGTTTTTTGAGAATATCTTATGCATATTCAATTGAAGAGTTGAAGATAGCATTAGAGCGTTTAGAACACTTTATTAACACATTATAATAATTACAAATAAGAAAAGGAGAATTGGATGGCAGGTATAAATGCAAATCAAGTGAATCCCTTTTTAATTGCTGCGACTACAATTTTAAAACAGGCATGTCAAATTGATGCAAAGGTAGGGAAACCAAGTCTAGAAGGAACTAAGGGGAAGAATGATACAATTGCAATCAATATTTGTGTGACAGGCGAGATGCAGGGGCAAGCTATGATTGCATTTGAGAACGATATTGCATGTGATATCGCATCTAGAATGTGCATGATGCCAATAACTGAGATGGACGAGATATCACAAAGCGCAATTTGTGAGTTGGGGAATATGATTATGGGGAATGCAGCTACTGTATTTTCTACACAAGGTACATTAATTGATATCACACCGCCAACATTAATAAGAGGAGACATTATGTTTTCTTCTATGTATTCCCATTCTATCTGTGTACCAATGATATATGAAGACAATAAGAAAATTGAGATACACGTCGCTGTGAAAGGAAATGATTAAAAATGTTAAACATCGTATTACATGAGCCGGAAATTCCTGCAAATACAGGAAATATCGGTAGAACTTGCGTTGCTGCAGGTGCTCGTTTGCACCTGATTGAGCCAATGGGATTTCGAATTAGCGCAAAAGAAGTGAAGCGTGCAGGATTAGATTATTGGGATAAGTTAGATGTAACAGTATATGATTCCTATGAAGATTTTTTACAAAAGAACCCGAATGCTAAGATTTATATGGCAACAACAAAGGCAAAACATACTTATACAGAGGTTTCTTATGAACCTGACTGTTATATTATGTTTGGTAAGGAAAGTGCAGGGATACCAGAAGAAATATTAGTAGAGCATCCTGAAACATCTATTCGTATTCCTATGATCGGAGATATTCGTTCCCTGAATTTAGGAAACTCTGTTGCAATCGTGTTATACGAGGCATTACGACAAAATAACTTTTCACATATGAATCTGGAAGGGGAACTACACCGCTTACATTGGTAAGGTTAATTCCCCCTCAGACATAGGTAAGGTAAATATAAACTCAGTTCCAACGTCCACGGTGCTTGCAACAGTTATGTTTTCATCGTGGGCGTTAATGATTTCTTTGACAATAGATAGTCCAAGTCCAGTACCTTTTTTATCTTTTCCACGAGAGGAATCTGTCTTATAAAAACGCTCCCAGATTTTATGTAGAGAGTTTGCCGGAATACCAATTCCATGGTCCTTTACAGAAATAAAAAGCTTATCATTTTTCTCTTCTGTTCCAATTTGAATTACAGAGTTGCTTTGACTAAATTTTATCGCATTATCGATTAGATTATAAATTACTTGTTGAATCTTATCTACATCCCCACATACAATCGCTTGCTTAGATTCAAATATGAGCTCAAAGCGAATGCGCTTTTTGGTACATATACCCTCAAATGTAGCAGCAGTATTTTTAATAATCTGGTTCATATCGAAGGAAGTGATATGAAGAATAGTACCATTATGTTTAATATTATTTAAAGTTAATAAATTTGAAGTCAATTTAGTAAGTCTCTCTGACTCAAAAAGTATGATATCTAAATATTTATTCTGCATTTCATATGGTATTGTTCCGTCTTTCATGGCTTCAGCATATCCCTTTATAGATGTAAGAGGTGAACGGAAGTCATGGGATACATTAGCAATGAATTTTTTTTGATAATTTTCAAGGCTTCCGAGTTCAGTACCAATATAAGTGACAGAAGTTGCAAGGTCTTTAAATTCATCTTTTCGTTTCATATGAATTTCATAGTTAAAGTTCCCGTTGGCATATTCATGAGCACACTTATTCAAGGCCCTGACGGGGTGGATTAGAACATAGTATAGATAGATAAAGGTGCAAAGCAATATAATAGCTAATATGATAAGACATACGTTGATGACATCAATATATTTGTACGCTGCGGCAGTGATATTAGTCCAAGGTTCTAGAAGGACAACGTAACCTTGAATATTCTTATCAGAATTAATCACATAGCAGACTGCAAGAGATGGAGTCTGAAGAAAACCATTTAGTGTTGTATTTTTGATATAATACTGTTCCAATAAGCCAGGAGCTACTATATTCAAATTTGCATATTTAGTAAAATCGCTTTCTCTTGTATCAGCAAATACATCCCCATTTTTCTTGACTGCCATGATACGAACGCCTAGAAAGGTATCTACAGCGCTTAACTGGGTGCGTATATCATTGGGAGATGCAGTTTGGTCATAATACTTTGATAAGTATTGGGAGGATATTACTTGGGCTTCTTCATAAAGCAAAGATATTTGTTTTTGTACTAATTTATGCTCAAGGAAATGAAGCCCCAGCGTATTTAAAGCTAAAGCAAAGATTAGGAATATCAATATAAACCAGCTTGATAGTTTAAAGGAAAGCTTATGAAACATGCTCTTTCACCTCGAATTTATATCCTATGCCCCAAACAGTAGAGATCGACCAGTTAGAATGTTCTTTAAACTTTTCACGTAATCGTTTTATATGTACATCAACGGTTCTAGTATCTCCTATATAGTCATAGCCCCAAATATGGTCTAGGAGTTGTTCCCTCGTAAACACTTGATTTGGATGTATCGCAAGAAAATAAAACAATTCCAATTCTTTCGGAGGTAATTCGATATTTTGTCCATAATATAGAACAGAATAGTTAGTCTGGTTTATAATTAAATCATTGTATTCTACAAATTCACCTGTCTGTGGAGTCTTTTGAGAAACAGTATTAGCAGGCTGCTGGTATCTGCGCAAAACAGCCTTGACACGAGCTACTAATTCCTTTGTATCAAAAGGTTTTATTATATAATCGTCCGCACCAAGTTCTAAGCCTAATACCTTGTCAAATACCTCACCTTTTGCAGAAAGCATAATGATAGGAATATTTGAAGTTTTTCGGACCTCTTTGCAGATTTCGTATCCATCCATTCCAGGCAACATTAAATCCAGTAGAATTAAATTAGGATTGTAGGAGTGGAAGGCGCTTAAAGCAGCCTCCCCATCTCCAACAGTTTTTGTATCATACCATTCTTTTATCAAATATAGTGAAATCAGTTCTGCTATATTTTCGTCGTCATCCACAATTAAAATTTTTTGTTTTACCGCCATGATTATCCCCTTTACTGTTACTTGAATTCTACAATTGTGACACCATGGTCACCTTCACCAAAACCACCTACACGATAGGATTTTACGTATTTCAATCGTTTTAAATGTTGCTGTACTGCATTTCTAAGTGCGCCAGTACCTCTACCGTGAATAATCGTAACTTGTGGTATGTGTGAAAGATAAGCATCATCTAAGTACTTATCTAAGATTGCAATCCCTTCGTCCACTGTTTTTCCGATAATGTTAAGCTCTGGACTTACATTTAAGGATTTGGACATTTTAATTTTACCACTTCCAGTTTTAGATAACGTAGGAGTTGTGATTTCTGGTATATCGATTAATTCTAAGTCTCTAATGTTAATTAAAGAGCGAAGAATTCCCATTTGTACATAAACTTCCCCTTTGTTATTCGGAGCGCTTGCTATAATGCCATTTACATTTAAGCTGATAACATGTACACTTTCGCCTGGTTTAAAGTCTTGTGGCTTATTCTTTTTATTGGTTTTGGTCTTACGAACAAGTTTGGAATCTGCTTTATTTAACTTGTTACGAAGAGCAGCACGTTCTTCTTCCATGTCCTTTTGCAGATTGCTCTGTTTAGACCATTTATTATACTTACGAATGGATTCATCTGCGAAGTCTTTGGCTTCTTGAAGAATTTCACGCGCCTTTTCATTGGCTTCACGAAGAATTCTATCTTTGGCAGCATCAATTTTCTCATTTTTAATTGTAAGTTTTATCTTAAGTGCTTCAATTTCTGCTTTATAAGCTTCGATTTCAGCCTGTTCCTTTTCTATTGTCACACGACTTGCTTCCAAGTCAGCAATTACATCTTCAAAGCTTTGACTATCCGTATCAATTCTCGATTTTGCATCCTCAATAATATAATCAGGCAAGCCTAATTTGCTGGATATAGCAAATGCATTACTTTTACCAGGAATACCAATTAATAGACGGTAAGTAGGGCGTAATGTCTCTACATCAAATTCGCAGCAAGCATTTTCAACGCCAGGTGTGGATAGTGCAAACAGTTTTAACTCACTGTAGTGGGTAGTTGCAATTGTTTTTGCACCCATATTGTGCAGGTAAGTTAAAATTGCCATAGCTAAGGCAGCACCTTCTGTTGGGTCAGTACCAGCACCTAACTCATCGAATAAGCATAAGGAACGATTATTTGCTTGTTCGATAATCTGTATCTCATTTTTCATATGAGAGGAGAATGTACTAAGACTTTGTTCAATACTCTGTTCGTCTCCAATATCTGCAAATACATCATCAAATACAGACAATTTAGAATGATCGAAGGCAGGAATATGAAGTCCAGCTTGGCCCATTAAAGTAAATAGCCCGACTGTTTTCAGGGAAACTGTTTTACCACCAGTATTCGGACCTGTAATTACAAGTAAATCAAATTCATCTCCTAATCGAATATCAATTGGAACAACTTGTTTGCTATCAATTAGCGGGTGACGTCCTCTTTTGATATCTACAATACCATCCTGGTTAAAGTCAGGAACACTAGCACGCATTTGCTTGGATAAGTTTGCTTTGGCAAAGATAAAGTCTAGTTTCGTAAGGACTTCTAAGTTAATTTTTAATTCTTCCGCATGTTCTCCAATCATGTTGCTTAATTCAGCAAGAATACGTTCAATTTCATCCTGTTCTTTTAAGGAAAGTTCGCGAAGTTCATTATTCAGCTTAACAATTGCCATAGGTTCAATGAATAAAGTAGAACCAGTTGCAGACTGGTCATGAATCATACCTTTAAATGAACTTCGGTATTCTGCTTTTACAGGTAGACAATAACGACCATTACGCATGGTGATTAAGGCATCCTGTAACATTGTTCGGGAACTGTTTACGATACCGTTTAACTGTTCGTGAACTTTATTATTGGTATTTTTAATGCTTTTTCGAATCTGGCGAAGCGTTGTACTTGCATCATCTGCAATTTCGTCATTTGAAATAATGCAACGTTTCATTTCGCTGTTTACATTGGATAACGGTTCAAGTGCATCAAAATAGCTGGTTAAAGAATTTGTTACATTAGATTCCTCCTCATCATTATGAACGGAGCTGCCTAAGTTCTCTTTTCTAGTGTATGATTTCACACGAAGTGTAACATTTAATAGGGAACTTACTGCAAGTATTTCATCAATACCTAAGACGGAACCAACATCTAATCGCATAAGAGAAGAACGAATGTCTCTTACCCCCGAAAAAGATAGTAAACCTTTCTTAAGAACCATGGATAAAGCATCTGAAGTTTCTAATAAATTGTGCTCGATCTCATTAATATCCGTACTAGGAACCAATTCTTTACAGAGCTCTTTGCCAAGTGGAGTTGAAGCAAGAGCTTTTAGTTTATCTATAATTTTATCAAATTCTAATGTTTTCAAAGCCTTTTTATTCATTGTCTAAGCCTCTTTTCTTCCTGATACAATAAGTATTCTCATTTAGTCTTTATTTTACCTTAGTTTTCCCGAAATGAAAAGTAGTCATTTGTTAACACTTAATTCATAACTTGTTCATATATAAATGCTAAGATGAAAATATTAAATTTTTTGTTTGGATACTGCGCAGAAGGTGTATTTGAGGAGCAGGAATATGAGAATAGATAAGGATAGAGAGGAAAACAAAGAAGAATATTCTTTTATACAAGAAAAGATTGTACCAAGACCCAAAAATACAAAGAAAAAATTAGCTAAGCTAACGTGCTATACAGTGATATTAAGTATAATCTTTGGAGTTGTAAGTAGTTTTGTATTTAATCTGTCCAATCACTTGATCGGAAAATGGAACAAGCAAAGTGTGAAGGAACCCATTTCTCTTGAGGATAGTGAAAAAGAAAGCCAGCCATTTGTAACACCACAGGAGAATGAAGGAGAAGAAGTAACAGGTTCGGAAGAAGCGTCGAATAAGAATATTACAGACCTAGATATATTTCGTGCCTTCGATATTCGTTCGTATCGGAAAATGTATTCGGTTATGCGAGAATTGGCTAATAGCCGTAGATACTCCATGGTAACAGTAGAAGCGATTAAGGATGTAACAAGCTGGTTTGATAAAGAAAATTCGAAATGTAGTTATGGACTGATTATAAGGATACAGGAAGACTATATATACATTTTGTGTAATTATAATAAGGTAAAGGATACCAATAAAATAGAAGTTGAGTTTTATAATGAGGACACAGTTCGTGCAGAATTAATGAACTACAATAAAGAGAAATCATTGGCAATGTTAAAAGTTAAAACTAGCTCATTATCAAAACGGACAATGGTTAAGATAGAGGAAGCTGAAATTGCTGACTCTTATCAGATAGGACGTGGAACACCAGTATTGGGGCTGGGTTCGCCAGATGGAACTATGCAATCTATGGTAATCGGCTACATTACAGCACCTCGTATCGATAAATATATAACAGATGGAAAACTTGGCCTGTACCATACGAGTATTGCTGAGAATCCTTATGGAGATGGTTTCTTTGTGGATTCAGAAGGGAAAGTGATAGGAATTATCACTCACCAGTTTAGGGATGAAACAGATCAGAATATTATGAGTTTTCTTGATATTTCACAATTAAAACCTGTTATTGAGTCGTTGCTCAATGGAAGGAAGCTGCCTTATCTAGGTGTGAAGGTTTCTGAGTTGTTAAGTAGTGATGGGAAAAAATTAAATGTCAATTTTGGAATTTATATTACAGATGTTATTGCCAATTCACCAGCATTTAAGAAGGGATTACGGTCAGGAGATGTGATTACAGAAATTGATGGAACTAGTATTTCCTCTGTTGCAGCACTCATGAGAAAGATGGCAGAAAAAGAACCAGGAGATAAGATGGATTTGGTTATTGTGCGGCAAACAAAGGCGGAATATCCAAAGGTGATATTTGGAGAGAAACATCTAGCAGTAACGCTTAGTTAGTAAGAATAAGTAAAGACATAGGGAGAAGGAAAATGAAATTCTTCTCTGCTATGTCTTTTCTATTCTTTACAGTTAAGGTATAATAAAGAAAATAGTTTGTGAATTAGAAAGGTAAGGAAAATAAATATGCGCTATATTAGTGAATTACACGAGGGAGAAACAATTTCGATTACTTATTTGTGTAAAAATAAACAGATGCTAAAGACGAAAGCAGGTAAAACATATTGTTCGTTGTCTCTGCAAGATAAAACAGGATTACTAGATGCTAAGATATGGGAAATGTCCAATGCTATTGAGAATTTTGAAGTAATGGACTTTATTCATGTTGATGGCCAGCTTACTTGTTTTCAAGGTTCCTTACAGTTAAATGTTAGAAGAGTACGTCGCGCGCAAGAAGGAGAATACGATCCTGCTGATTACATCCCAACTTCAAAAAGGGATATCAAAGAGATGTTTGGGGAATTATTAACTTATGTAAACAGTATCAAGAATCCATATTTGAATAAACTGGCAAAAAGTTTCTTCGTAGAAGATAAAGAGTTCCAAAAGGCATTTATGTATCATTCAGCAGCTAAAAGTGTTCATCACAGCTTTATGGGCGGTTTAGTGGAACATACATTAGGTGTTACAAAACTGAGTGATTACTTGGCAAGTAATTATCCATTTTTGAACCGTGATTTACTAATCACTGCAGCAATGTTTCATGATATTGGAAAGACAGTGGAGTTATCCGATTTCCCAGAAAATGATTACACAGATGATGGTCAGTTACTTGGACATATTTACATTGGAACTGAGATGATTGGGGAACGTATTCGTACCATTCCGAACTTCCCGCACAAATTATCTGCACAGCTTCGTCACTGTATCCTAGCTCATCATGGAGAACTAGAATATGGTTCCCCTAAAAAACCAGCTACGGCAGAAGCGTTAGCATTAAGTTATGCAGATAATACAGATGCAAAATTACAAACAGTACGTGAAGTGTTAGAAGGCGGAGATGAGAAGCAGGAGTGGTTGGGCTACAATCGTTTCTTTGAATCCAACATTCGCCGAAGTGAAAAATAATTGGAGTATAGTAAATGGCAAAGGAAATCAATAAGAACGACGAGTTTGAATTAGAGATAGATGATATTGGTACAGAAGGCGAAGGTATTGCACACATTGATGGATATGCGTTATTCATCAAAGATGCAATACCAGGGGACGTTGTTCGTGTCAAAGTTATCAAAGCAAAGAAGAATTATGGTTACGGAAGACTGATTAAGATTGTAAAGCCATCAAAAGATCGTGTGCAACCAGTATGCCCTGTTGCAAGACAGTGTGGAGGATGTCAGATTCAGCATCTTTCTTACGATGCACAGCTTGCGTACAAGGAAAATAAAATCAAGAATTGTCTTGTAAGACTTGGAAAATTTCCAAAAGAACAGATTGATAAGATTATGGAACCATTAATGGGAATGGAAGAACCTTATCATTATCGTAATAAAGCACAATTTCCGGTAGGAAGAAACAAAGATGGAGAACTAGTAACGGGTTTTTATGCTAGCCGTACCCATTCTATTATTCCAGCGACCCATTGTGCAATTCAAGATAAGAGAAATGAAGAGATCCTGAATACGGTACTGGAATTTATGAAGGAATTTGATATTGAACCATATGATGAAGTGACACACACTGGATTAGTGCGTCATATTCTGACTCGTGTAGGGTATCATACAGGTGAGATTATGGTCTGTCTTGTGTTAAATGGTAAAAACTTACCTCATCAAGACGTATTCGTGGAAAGATTAGCAAAAATCGAAGGTATGAAAAGTATCAGCATTAATGTGAACAGAGAAAAAACAAATGTCATTTTGGGCAATAAGGTAAAGACTCTTTGGGGCACAGATTATATTGTGGATTCCATTGGAACGATTCAGTATCAAATATCACCGCTTTCTTTTTATCAGGTAAACCCAGTGCAGACTCAGAAGTTATACCAGGCTGCGTTAGATTACGCAGGCTTGACTGGTAATGAAATTGTGTGGGATTTATATTGTGGAATAGGAACAATCTCTTTATTCTTAGCAAAACAGGCTAAGATGGTATATGGAGTAGAAATTGTTCCAGAAGCAATCGCAGATGCAAACCGCAATAAAGAGTTTAATCAGATTAAAAATGTTGAATTTTTCGTGGGAGCGTCTGAAAGGGTTCTTCCAGAGAAGTATAGAGAAAGTGGCGGGAAAATGTCAGCAGATGTTATTGTTGTAGATCCTCCACGAAAAGGCTGTGATGTATCGCTGCTTCAGACAATCCTTGACATGGGGCCAGAGCGCGTAGTGTATGTAAGCTGTGATCCAGCAACGTTGGCAAGAGATTTAAGATTCTTGTGTGATGGCGGGTATGATCTTATGAAAGTGCGTGGATGTGATATGTTTGGACATAGTGGACATGTTGAGACAGTTGTACAGCTTGTTAGGGTAAAATAACTGTATAGTTATTAAGCTTTGTGCATGCCTCTAAGTGGTTTGTTTGGATTGACGGACACTTGGAGGTTTTTTGCTGTATAATATTATATCTTGACATAGACTGGACTCCAAGTGCTACTCTATAAGAAAAAGTTGGGAGGTCAAACATATGACAATAGCAGAAGTAAGTAAGAAATACAATATTTCTCAAGATACATTAAGATATTATGAAAGAATCGGCATAATTCCACACGTAGAAAGAAATTCTAGTGGAATTCGTAATTATACAGAAGAATCATGTGGATGGATTGAGCTTGCAATATGCATGCGTTCAGCAGGGGTTCAGATTGAGCCGTTAATTGAATATTGTGAACTAGTAGGACAGGGGGAGTCCACCATTTCAGCAAGAAAAAGTATTCTTGAAGAAGAACGTACCAAACTCCAAAAAAAGATAGAAGACATGGAACGTGCTTTAGAGAGGCTTAATTACAAAATAGGAAAATATGAAGAAGCTGAGAAAACGGGAACACTTAAGTGGGACTAGATTAGAAAGGATTGAGTAGTAATATGAGTGAACGAACCAATTGTGATTACTGTGCAAATTATATATACGATGAAGAATACGGAGCATCTGAGTGTCAGGTTAATTTGGATGAAGATGAGATGTATCGATATATGTCGAGAAATTACAAGGAGTGTCCTTATTTTCAGATAAATAATGAGTATAAAATCGTACGAAAACAAATGTAGAAATTCTTTTAATTTAGGAATACCTGTATTGACATGGGTAGAAACGGTAGTTATACTTTAGGATGAAAATAGAAAAGACAGGTGTGGACATTATATGTTTGATTTTAATTTTGACTGGAGTAAGGATATGGAGACAAGTATCTCCGAGATAGATTCACAGCATAAAGAGTTTTTTCGTATAGGAAGAGACATGGAACAATTACTATTAATGAAATGTGCTAATGTTACAGAAAAGGAACTTCTAGATATTGTATGTGACTTAAGGGAATATGTGGCATATCATTTTTATGAAGAAGAAATAATTATGAAGGAAGCTGGGTATTCAAAGCTAGAAGAGCATACAAGAAAACATAATGAGTTTAAGAATATGATTATGAATATAGACTGCCCTGCTTTAGCTGCCAATCCATATAAGGAGCTTACTAAGATAAGAAACGCAGTAGTTGATTGGGTATTCGGACATATGCTTCATGACGATATGGAGATGGCGCGTGAAGTTGGGAAGAAAAATAATAATCAGAATTAACAAATACTTCTCATTATAGAATGGTAAAATTGTGAAAATTAGTATGTAATATGGTTAAGAACTGCATTTTCAATGACAGTTCTTTTTTAATAGTATTTTTAGTAGATTTGTTCTATTATTTAACAATTACGCCTAATTATAAGATACAAATTACGATTTTATTGTACGAACTATATAATTGAGTTGTACAAAATGCATAAAACAAACTATATATTTAGTGGAATGATGTTTAAAATTACTGATAGAAACTTAGTAAGAACTACTTTACATGCATTTCATGTAAAAATACGATACATTACGGGCATAAAACATTGAAAACTTGTCCAAAAAAACTATAATTGAACTTGCAAATAAACATTAATCCAATAGCATATTGGATAAGCAAATAAACATTATTTAATTTTTTAAGGAGGAGTCTCATGTTTAATGAAAAATTAAAAAGGGCAATATGTGGAATGGGAACAGCACTTATGTTAAGCTCCGTTATCATTCCATCAAACGTTTCTGCAGCAACAATTAAAGCTGATAAAGCTAGTGACAAATACGCACAAAGATTCGTAGACATTTACAATACAATTAAAGATACAAATACAGGTTACTTCGACGAAAATGGTGTTCCTTACCATTCAATCGAAACATTAATGGTAGAAGCTCCTGACCAAGGACATGAATCTACATCAGAAGCTGCTTCTTACTTAATCTGGTTAGAAGCTATGGCTGGAAAAATGACAGGTAACTACCAAGGATTATCAGATGCTTGGGACGTAGTTGAAAACTACTACATTCCTACATCTAAAGACCAGCCAGGTCAGACAGATTACAATCCATCTAGCCCAGCTACTTATGCTGCTGAGTATGATGACCCATCTAAATACCCAAGCCAATTAATGTTTGGCGCACCAGTTGGTTCAGACCCAATCGCTAACGAATTAAAGAGTGCATATGGTAATCAGTATATGTATGGTATGCACTGGTTAATCGACGTTGACAACTTCTACGGATATGGTTTAAGAGGAGATAGAAACACAACAAAACCTTCTTACATTAATACATATCAACGTGGTAAAGAGGAATCTTGTTTCGAAACTGTTCCTCAACCTTGCTGGGAGGACTTAAAAGCCGGTGGCCGTAATGGATATTTAGACTTATTCACAAAAGACAATAGCTATGCCGCTCAGTGGAAATACACAGATGCACCAGATGCTGATGCTCGTTTAATCCAGGCTATGTACGGTGCTAGAAATGCTGCTAAAGAAGATGGAGTTAACATTAAGAATTTAACAGATAAAGCTGCTAAGATGGGTGATTATTTAAGATACTCCATGTTTGATAAATACTTTAGAAAGATTGGACAACCTAAGGTTGCTGCTTCTAACGGACGTGACGCACAGCACTACTTATTATCCTGGTACTATGCTTGGGGTGGTTCAACAACTCAGAGCTGGTCTTGGAGAATTGGTTGTTCACACTCTCACTTCGGATATCAGAGTCCATTCGCTGCTTACCTTTGCTCAGAAGATAGTGATTTCATTGGTAAAGGTTCTACAGGAAAATCAGACTGGACTAAGAGTTTACAAAGACAAAAAGAATTATATACATGGTTACAATCTGAAGAAGGTGGTATCGCTGGTGGTTGTTCAAACAGCTGGAACGGTGCATACGAAGACATACCTTCAAGTGTAAATACATTCTATGGAATGGGATATACAGAACATCCTGTATATGCTGACCCAGGAAGTAACCAATGGTTCGGTATGCAGTGCTGGTCAATGCAACGTATGTGTGAATACTACTATGTAACAGGTGATCCAGAAGTTAAAGAATTAGTTAACAAATGGGCTGCTTGGGCTAACAAAGAATCAACAGTAACAGATAAGACATTCTCCATTCCTTCTAACTTAGCATGGTCAGGACAACCTGATACATGGAGTGACGGACAGACAATTTCTAACTGGAAAGGAAATAGCAACTTACATGTTAAAGTTTCTTCCTATGGCGAAGATGTAGGTGTTGCTGGTTCCTTAGCAAACGCATTATTATATGTTGCAGCTGCTAATAACAAATACGGCGGCGATGTTGAAACATACAGAGATAAAGCATTAGCAATTCTTGATTGTATGCATGACAATTACATGGATGATAAGGGTGTTGCAGTAGAAGCTCCTTGGGATGCTGCTAAGAGATTCTTCGAACAAAAAGTGTACATTCCATCTGGATGGACAGGAACAATGCCAAACGGTGACAAGATTGACTCTAACGCTACATTCTTAAGCATTCGTTCTCAGTACAAACAAGACGCTGACTTCGCTAGAGTACAGGCAGCATACCAGAATGGTGAAACAGTAATGATGAAATATCATAGATTCTGGGCTCAGGTTGAATATGCAGTAGCTAATGGTGTTGCATCCAATTTATCAAAAGAACTTGGAATTACTGGAGATGTAGACCCAACACAACCTGTAAAACCATCACCATCACAAGAAGTAAAACCATCAGAAGTAGTAAAACCATCAGAAGAAGTAAAACCATCAGAAGTAGTGAAGCCATCAGAAGAAGTAAAACCATCAGAAGTGGTGAAACCATCAGAAGAAGTAAAACCATCACAAGCTGTAGGCGATTATGATGTTAAAGTTAATATTGGAAATGGTCAGTGGACAATTACAAATTCAAAGGGATCTGTAAGCTTAAAAGACATTACAATCCGTTACTACATCAAATCCGAAGGAACAGCAGATGACGTTGTTTTCATCGACAATGCTGGTTTAAGCTTAAGCAAAGCTCCTTACTATGCATCATTAACAAGCGATGTAAGTGCTAAAGTTGTTAAGATGGCAAACCCAACAGCAGATGCAGATGCATATGTAGAAGTTAAGTTTAATTCTAACTATGACTTAGATTCTTCTGCTAACTTAGCATTAGGAATTCGTATGGCAAAAGCTGACTGGTCTAACTTCGACCAGACAAATGACTACTCTTACACAAACGGAGCCGTTGTATATGTAAATGGTACTTGTGTAAGCGGTAACGATTTATAGGATTTAGTATTAGTGCAATAGTTTCATTGCAACTAGTAAATAATAAGTCTCGGTGGTGTCAACCACCGGGGCTTTGTTAAAAAATGGAAAGGGAGAACAATATGAGATTATATAAAAAAGCACTTAGTGCTACATTAGCAGTAGCATTAACTGCTACGACCTTAACTGCTGGTCCAGTAGTTAAAGCAGCATCAGGTAATTATAACTATGGTGATGCATTATCAAAATCATTATTATTCTATGAATTACAGGAATCTGGTAAGATGGAAGATGATATCCGTACCAACTGGAAAGGCGATTCCTGTATGAATGACGGTAAAGACAATGGCGTTGATTTAACAGGTGGATGGTATGACGCTGGTGATAACTTAAAACTTAACTTCCCAATGGCATACACAGGAACAATGTTAGCTTGGTCTTACTTAGAAGATACAGAAGCGTATGTAACATCAGGTCAAGACAAGTACATGAAACAACAGTTAAAACGTCTTAGTGAATACTTAATCAAGTGTCATACAGCACCAGATGAGTACTATTTCCAAGTTGGTGGAGACGCTGACCATTCATTCTGGGGAGCAGCAGAAGTTGTAGAAGCTAAAATGACAAGACCTTCTTACAAAGTAACAAAATCCAAAGGTGGCTCTTGTGTAGTTGCTGAAACAGCAGCAGCTTTAGCTACATCAGCTATGGTATTTGCAAAAGATGATCCTTCTTTCGCAGCAGAATGTGAATCACATGCAAAACAGTTATACACTTTAGCAGAAGAAATGAAGAGCGATTCTTACTACGATACTATCGCAGGTGCTTACTATAGATCTTACTCAGGATATGCTGATGAATTATCTTGGGCAGGTGCTTGGTTATACAAATTAACAGGCGACAAAACATACTTAGACAAAGCTCTTGACTATACATCCGGATGGGAAATGGAAAACCAGACAAATTACTGGGGCTACAAATGGACTCAAGGCTGGGATAACAAGAGTTATGGTGCCAGAATCTTACTTGCTGAGTTAACAGACGACGAAAGATTCAAAGAATCTACAGAACAATGGCTTGACTACTGGACAACAGGTTGGGAAGGCAACAGAATTAAATATACTCCTAAGGGATTAGCTTGGTTAGATTCTTGGGGATCATTAAGATATGCAAGTAACACAGCTTTCTTAGCTGCTGTTTGGGCTGATTCAGGATTATGTTCAGATTCTAAAGTTAAAACATATAACGACTTTGCTAAATCTCAAGCAGATTATTGCTTAGGTAGCACAGGAAGATCTTTCGTATGTGGATTTGGTGTAAATCCTCCAAAATCACCTCACCACAGAACAGCAAGTGGTGTTTGCACAGATAACTTAAGCGCAGATCCAGAAGTTAATGTACATACATTAACAGGTGCCTTAGTTGGTGGACCAGATGCAAACGATGGATACACAGATACAAGATCTGATTACTGCATGAACGAAGTTGCAGTTGACTATAACTCAGGTTTCACAGGATTAATGGCAAAAATGTACAGCAGATTTGGTGGAACAATTGACCCTAACTTAAATGCATTTGAAGAAGTTGGTCAGGAATTCGACCTTAAAGCAGCTGTAAATGCTCAAGACAGCACAAACAAAATTAACTTTGTAGAAATCAAGGCAACAGTTTACAATAAAACATGTTGGCCAGCAAGAGTAACAGATAACTTATCCTATAGATTCTATATGGATTTATCTGACGTAATCGCACAGGGATACAAACCAAGTGATATGACACTTGCAACAAACTATAACCAGAGTGGTGCTAAAGTAACAGGACCTTTTGCTACAGATGACAAGAACATTTACTATGTAAACATTGATTTATCTGGAGCTAAAATATTCCCAGGTGGACAGAGCCAGTATAGAAGTGAACTTCAGTTCAGAATTTCTGCTCCATGTAAATGGGACTTTACTAAGAGCCCATCCTTCAAGGGTATTGGAAAAACTCAAGGTGGTGCAGGCGACTCTGTAGATTGTATTCCAGTATTTGAAGGAAACAAATTAGTATTTGGTCAAATTCCAGTTGGTGGTGGAGAAATTGAACCATCCGCAGAACCATCGGTAGAACCATCCATAGAACCATCAGTAGAACCATCGGTAGAACCATCAGTAGAACCATCCATGGAACCATCAGTAGAACCATCCATAGAACCATCAGTAGAACCATCCATAGAACCATCCGCAGAACCATCTGTAAAACCTTCAGCTAGTATTCCTTCAGATGACAGCGTATCTGTAAAGGTAACAACAAATGGTGGAGCAACAGCTAATACAATCGGCGGACAGTGGGAAGTAACAGCAAAAGAAAGTGTTAACTTAAATGACATGACAATTCGTTACTACTTCACATCTGATACAAGTGCATCTGATGTAATCTTTGTTGATAACGTAGGATTAAGTTTAACAGAAGCTCCTTACTATGCAGCATTAACAAGTGCTACAACAGCAAAAGTTGTTAAAATGGCTAATCCAACAGCAACAGCTGATTCTTACATTGAAATCACATTTGATGGTGCTGATTACAACTTAACAAACACAGGAAAACTTAACATGGGCATCCGTATGGCTAAGTCTGACTGGTCAAACTACAACCAAGCAAATGACTACTCATATGAAAACGGAGCAGTTGTTCTTGTAGGAGATAAAGTTGTAAGTGGTGTACTTCCACAATAAGAATAATCAATACTTAAAAACAACTAGATAGAGAGTGTGAAAAAAGAGGGACTAATTTGTAAAAAATTAGTCCCTCTTTACGTACAAATATGACAAATCTATTTATGAATTTTCCACAAAAAAGAGTAAGAATTGATTTTTTTATGTTTTAGGAATTGACAGTATGACAGCAGGTCTGTAAAATATTACTAGAGAAAATAGAAATACTATTTTGTTTTTTATGACAAATGTTGAATGGAGGACTACATAAGGGAGGTTTGTTTGTCGAAAGGAGGGGGCGTATGCTTAAAATAGCAGTATGCGACGACGAATCATTTTTCAGAGAGCAAGCAGGGGCAGCATTGGAAGAATACTCTAGACAGCGTGGAATTGAATTTCAAATTGAGTACTTTTCTTCTGGAGAGGAATTGCTTCAGGCCAATTGCTCTGAGTATGGATTATTTTGCTTAGACGTCGAGATGAAAGATGGAATAAGTGGGTTAGAAGTAGCTCAGACTTTACGAAGAAATCGTATTTTTTCTGAGATTATATTTGTAACCAATCATCAAGAGGAAGCATATCGTGCATTTGAAGTAAGCGCATTACGTTATTTATTAAAACCTATAAAATTGGAACAGTTGTTCCGTACAATGGATTTGATTATGAAACGAAGAGAAGAGCGAGAAAGACGCTTAATTGTGCTGAATCAAGGGCAGAAATTTCTACAAGTGGTATGTGATAATATTATTTATTGTGAGACAATAGATAGAAAGTTGCAAGTTTATACCACACAAAAAACATATCTTGTGGATAATAAAATCAATGAAGTGGATAAGCAGTTATCAAATCGTAATTTTTTCCGTGTACATAAATCATATTTAATTAATTTAGCGTATGTTCAAGAGCATGATCAGACAACCGTAACAATGTTGAATGGTGATGTTGTATATGTGAGCAGATTAAAATTAAAAGCATTCAAGGAAAGTTTTTTAGCTTATTTGAGAAAGGAGCATAAGTTAGGTGCTGGTTGAGCATATTGCAGCCAAGTTATTTTATTTTGCCTTTATGGTAATGTTCCTGGGGAGCTTTATGGAAGGCGCTAAGTTTTCTTTAAAAAGAGTGATTAAGTATGTAGCATTTGGATTAGTCTATTACCCTACATTAGTATATTTAAATAATTATGATTATCGAATTATGTTAATGTTCACTCCAATCTTCTTTTTTGTTTTTGAGGGAACACTATTAGAGAAGATTGTAATGAACACTATAGCAGAGTCGGTATGGTGTGCATTAAGTCTTTTAAGCCGAATAATGTTTCAAAGCAATCTAGCTAATGTTGTGACATCTAAGACAAGCCGAAATGTATTGCTGGATTTAATTTGTCTTGTGACGTTAAGCTGTGTGATTCGATTTATGAATCAGGCTTCTATATTCGAACAGGAAGTTGTTAAGAAAAGGGAATCGACTGTGAAACAGCAGCTTGGAATGCTTGTATTAGCCATAGAAGGAGATTTAGTGCTGTTGATTGCACAGTTTATATATAATAACTCAATAAAATTGGGGCTTAGTTCAGGAATCGTTGCTTTTGTTTTGTGCCTTGCAGGTTTGTACTTAATCTGTTTTGCACTAAGCTTAGATAATACAATGGCGAAAGAGTATTATAAAGTGGTCAATAAAACTTTGGAAACACAAATCAAAAGTCAATATTCTTATTATCGAAAACTTGAGCAAGTTACAAATGAGACGAGAGCAATTAAGCATGATATGAAGAATCATCTAATTGTAATGAAAGGTATGGTAGAAAAAGGAGACCTGGAAGGTGTAAGTGGGTACTTAGATAATATCCAGTCTACCTTGGACAATGTTAGCGTTGTGATACATACAGGGAATTCAATCGTTGATTCTATAGTAAATGAAAAAAATGAAATAGCGACATCAAAAGAAATTAGTATGATAGTAAACGTTTCACTGCCAGAAGAAATTAAGGTAATACCAATGGATTTATGCGTAATGGTTGCTAATAGTTTGGATAATGCAATTGAGGCATGTGACAAAATTGCATCTGGAGAAAAAAAAGAAATTTCATTATATGGAAGATGCGAGCGTGGGTATTTATCATTTATAGTTAGTAATACGGTAGCGAAGGGTGTACATATTAGCCATAATGTAATTGTGACTGATAAGGCAGATAAACTAAATCATGGATATGGTTTGAGGAATATTAAAAATAGCGTGAAAAGAAATGGCGGAAAATTGAATATCGAGTGTCAAGATGGGGTATTTTCATTATATATTGATATTCCATTGTCCTAAATGATATTCAAGGATTCAATACTTGTTTTTGGATCATGTATACTATATACTATTACCATAATCTGAAACAACGGACGGGAGGCTGTTTTGTGAAATCTGAAAAACTAATAGAACTGTTACAAAATCATAAAGTGTATATTCAGACACATAATTTCCCTGATCCAGATGCTATAGCAAGTGCTTTCGGATTGCAGAATTTTTTAAAGTACTATGGTATAGAGAGTACATTGTGTTATTATGGAAAAATTGATAAACTGAGTACAAAACGAATGCTTACAACATTTGATATTCAGATATATTCAAAAGACGAACTGCAGAACATGAAAGACGAGGATTATATTGTAAATGTTGATTCGCAGAAACATAATGGCAATGTAATGGATTTTATAGGTGAAGAGGTTGCATGTATTGATCATCATCCAACATTTGTTGAAGCTGATTATCAATATAAAGACATTAGAATGGTTGGCGCGTGTGCAACTTTAATTGCAGAATATTTTAAAATGAATCATGTACCGATTGATCCGAATACCGCTGCGGCGCTTTGCTATGGGATTAAGGTGGATACAGCAGATTTTTCAAGAGGAGTAACGGATTTGGATGTCTCCATGTTTGCTTATCTGTATCATCATGCAGATAAGGATAAGTTCTCTAGTATGTTTGCAAATACCATGGAGTTTCAGGATTTGAAAGCGTATGGAGCAGCTATTGAGACAATACAGATTTGTGAACATACAGGATTTTCTTATATTCCATTTGATTGTCCAGATGCTCTAGTTGGAATGATTTCAGACTTTATTCTTGCGCTGAATGTCGTGGATGTTTCGGTAGTTTATGCAAACCGAGATAATGGTTTGAAGTTTTCGGTAAGAAGTGAAGTAAAGGAAGTAAATGCAGGAAAGATTACTTACGAAGCCCTAAAAGGGATTGGAAGTGGTGGTGGACATCAAGCTATGGCAGGTGGAGCTGTGTATAGTGAGTATATGTGCAAATTGGAGCCGGATATTCATGCCTCAATACGAAAACGTTTTATGAATGCTATCGGAAGATAGAATCTCTGTTTAAAGGATGATATAGAAGTAAAATAAAAAGGTTAAGACAGCGAAGTCTTTTCCTTTTTTTTATACGAAATTTTTCGGTGGTTATCTTCCTGTGATTCCTTTACTGGTCAATGAAATGTTTATTGATAGGAAGTTAGGGGGTGTTAAAATATTTCCAGTAAATAATGCTAAAGTATGTGATATAATGTAAAACTGTGACTTGTTCACTTTGATATAAAGGTGTACAAAAAAGAAAAAGGAGAGTAAATATAATGAAAAAGAAAGGTAAAAAAATACTTTCAGTAGTAGCGGCTGCTCTTATAGCTGGAGCAGTATTTGGATCAGGAGTAGCGTATGCCGCAACCAAATTACTTAACTGGAATGGTGCCGGTGCTATGGTCAATGCAGGAATTTTCATTGAACAAAGTGCTGAAAAAATCATTAATATTACAAACCAAAACAAAAACTTAACTAATGAAAAAGCGGCTCTTATGGAAGAAATTAAGAGCTTGAAGCAACAAATAGAAGATGGAAAACAAGAAGAGGGCTGGACTGAGAAGGATCAACAAATTGTTGATTTAAATAATCAGATTATTGAAAAGCAAAATGAAGTAAACCACCTTATTCAACAGATTGAAGCTGCGAACTCAGCTGCAAGTGAAATTCAGAGTAAACTGGATAGCGCATATGCTAAATTAGAAAGCGAAGGAATCAACATCTGGAATAGATAGATTAGAAAAAGAGCGTACATTTTACTCAGAAGAAAATGTACGCTCTTTTCTATGTAATATCACGATATAGCTGTTTTACTACTTCCTTTTGGTTAACAAATAATTCGACAATGAGAGGTTCAAACTGACTACCGCTTCCTTTTTCTAATTGTGTAAAGGCATCATCAATTGAAAACGAATTTTTATAACTACGTTTGGTAACTAATGCATCGAACACATCTGCCACAGCCCTGATTCTACCATTCCGTTTGCACGAAATACCAGACCTGCAATCATCATAAAGTAGCCGAAAAATGCGAAGCAGAATCAAAGCAATATCAAATATAATTGTTAGTATAAAAGGCAATTGCAAAGAATATGCAGGTGGGATATAATTGTGCGTACATGAAAATTCATGTTAAGAAGGAAAGGAGCAGGTAGTTTGAATAGAAACAGAATGAATGGGACAGAGCTAGAAGTATCAGACATCTGTTTAGGTGGTGGAAGTTTTGGTTCTAAGTTAACCATGGAACAATCTTATGAGGTCTTAGATCGGTACGTTGCGTCAGGTGGCAATTTTATTGACACAGCAAAGGTTTATTGCAGTTGGATTCCTGGCATGGATCGTATAAGTGAAACTATAATTGGTACATGGTTAAAGAAACGAGGCAACGCAAACGATTTCGTAATCGCAACTAAGGGAGCTCATTATAACTTTGAGACGCCAACGATATCTCGTGTTTCAAAAGAAGATGTGTACATGGATTTGGACGAAAGTCGAAAAATATTAGGGATGGATACTATCGATTTTTATTGGCTTCATCAAGATGATGAATCAAAAGAGATTGGTGAAATAATAGATTTTATGGACCAACTGGTAGAGGAGGGAAAAATTCGCTACTACGGTGCTTCCAACTATTCAGTAGAACGTTTAAAAGAGGCAGAAGCATATGCAAAAAAACATGGAAAACAGGGTTTTTCTGCAGTATCAAATCAATGGAGTTTAGCAAGTAAACGAGATGCGGCAATTGAAGCCGAGAAAAAGGACGGTTCACTGATTACAACTTCTTATGAACAGTATTGCTGGCATGTGAATAGCAAGAAACCGTTAGTACCTTATTCAGCAATCGCAGAAGGCTTTTTCTTTAAGATGTATCAGGGTGGCAGAAGAATCCATATGGATAATAGGGTAACAAAACAGGAAGATGTTAGTGTTTACTGGACTGACCGTAATATGATGATTTACAATGATATGCTTAAGTTGAATAAGGAGTTAGGTTTATCCTTTATCTCTATGTCTATAGCTTATTTATTAAATCAGCCATTTGAAGTACATCCAGTCTGTGGAGTGAGTGATTTGGGACAGCTAGATGATATCTTTAGAGGAGCTGACATCAGGTTGCCAGAAGATATGGTGGAAAAATGGACTAGAATACCATGGTAATGTGGAATAAATAAAAACTGGCTTATATATTTAGGTATACAAGCCAGTTTTTTAGGAAAGTTCTCTTTGGGCAATTAATGTGAAGAGAGACTAATTGCTTCAATGGCAACATTGCCTCCACGAACAACTTCTATTGTAGTGAAGTTCTCTTGGAAGAACTTAATAATATCGTTATTGCGTTCTTCTGTATTGGTACACTCAATCAGTACACTGTCTGGACCGTAATCATTGATACTTAGGTGAAATGCTTCTGAAACACGGAAAATTTCTACTTTATCTTCTTTGGTTAAGTTTTTCACTTTAATAAATAATACTTCCTTAATGTGGATTGGAACAGTGGTAAAGTCGATTACCTTTATAACTTCTACGCAACGATTTAGCTGTTTTTTAATCTGTTCAAATGTAGAGTCATCACTGGTAACGCTGATCGTCATTCTTGATATAGTAGGGTCTTCTGTTGTGCCCACTGTCAGGCTATCTAAGTTATAGGACTTGCTTGAGAATAAACTAGATATTCTAGCAAGAACACCAATTTCATTTTGTACATATAGTGAAATCCATCTTTTACATTTCATATTGCTCATCATATTCTCCCCTCTTTTAGTATCCAAAAATCATATCACTTAGTGGATAGCCGTTTGGTACCATTGGCATTACTAATTCATCTGGATTAATGATAAATTCAATTACCGTTGGACTTGATATATTTTTTGAAGCCTGCTCAAATGCAGCATGAATTTCTTCATTGTTTGTAACCCTGATACCTTGACCACCATAACTTTCAGCGAGTTTTACAAAGTCAGGTGAGTATGGAGGACAGATACAGTCCTTGCCGTTACATTTTCCTTCGCAGGATTTGTGATAACGAAGGCAGGTGCGATAATAGTGTTTATCATAGAAAAGGTTCTGGAACTGGCGAACCATACCTAAGTTTCCATTATTAAATACACAGATAATTAGAGGAATTTCCTGACAAGCGGCAGTTGCAAGTTCTTGGATATTCATTTGGAAACCGCCATCTCCAGACACACAGATAACGGTCTTGTCCGGATTGCCAATTTTTGCACCGATTGCAGCTGGAAGTCCATATCCCATGGTTCCAAGTCCACCGGAAGTTAATAACTGGCGTTTACCATTCATCTCAAGGAACTGCGTCGTCCACATCTGATGCTGTCCAACATCGGTAACTACGATGGAGTCGGGATACATTTCGTTGATTTCTTTGATAATAGCAGAAGGATTTAAGTTGCTGGATTCCTTCATAGTAAGTGGATGTTCTTGTTTCCATTCGTTTATCTGAGACATCCATTCGTCTGTATCATAAGTATCTGCTATTTTGGAAAGTTCAATAATAGCTGCTTTGGCATCCGCTACGATTGGAATATCAACGTGAATATTTCTTGAGATTGATGCAGGATCAATATCAATATGTATGATTTTAGCATGCTTTGCAAATTCACTTAATTTTCCAGTGATTCGGTCATTAAAACGCGTCCCGATGGAAAATAGAACGTCACAGTTTGAGATTGCCATATTGGAAGCGTAGAGACCATGCATACCGCTATTGCCAATAAAATAAGGATGTGTAGTCGGCAGGTTACCTTTACCCATAATGGAGGAAACAACAGGAATGTGAGTTTTTTCAACCAGCTCTGTCAATTCTTTTCCAGCGCGAGCAATTGTAACTCCGCCACCGATTAAGAACAAAGGTCGTTTCGCTTTTGCAAGAGTAGAGGCAACCTTTTTGAGCTGACCAAGATGTACACTGGTATTTGGTTTGTAGGAACGCATGTTAACGGAGTCTGGATATGTATCATCGCCTAATTCAAGCATAATGTCTTTTGGTAAATCAATTACGACTGGACCAGGTTTTCCAGTTTGGGCTATGTAAAATGCTTCTTTAATAATTCTTCCTAAATCCTCACGCTTACGAACGGTAACGGCATATTTACAAATATTACGAACAACACCGACGATATCGACTTCTTGGAATGCATCATTTCCGATTAGGTGAGTTGGCACTTGACCTGTGAAACATACTAATGGAACACTATCATAATTGGCTGTTGCAATGCCAGTTACCAGATTAGTAGCACCAGGACCACTTGTTACAAGACACACACCTACTTTCCCGGTAGAACGAGCATAACCGTCAGCGGCATGAATTAAACCTTGCTCGTGACGAGGTAGTATCATATTTATCTTGTTTTGGTGGTAGAGTTCATCAAAAATGTCGGTAACAAAACCACCTGGATAACCAAATATTGTGTCAACGCCTTCTTCATTTAGGGCTTTTACAAATAAAGCAGTTCCTTTTATTTTCATTGTGATTCCTCCTTAAATCGTTTTGTCATTAAGATTAGTATAAGTTTATTATGAGTAAAAAAAAGTCCTAAGCTAATGTATAGCTTAGGACGAAATGTTATTCCGTGGTACCACCTAAATTCAGAGAAAAATCTCTGCTCTCATCAATACGGACCTATAGTCGATATTGTTTTCCAGATAACGGTGGAAAGGGCCGTTAAAGTCTACTAAAGATTGCTCTCGTTCAGTTTACTGCTCAAAGGCTACTTCCATATATCTTCCATAAAGATTTTCACCAGCCATCTTCTCTCTGAGATATTGTATATATGTACTACTCCTTGTCACGGCATTTACCAATAAACCTTTGTAAAAGTATAGCAAATAGAAAGAGGAATGTCAAACGGTATCATTTCTCGATGCATAAAATGTATAGAAAGAGGAGAGGAAATTTATGCAATACGTGAGAGATTTGATAACGATTGGAATTCTTGAAGAAAATAAGGTTTTAAAAGAGTGGTATATTAAGAATGGATTTGTATGTAATGGCACAAGGAAGTTTGAGCGTTTACCGTTTACAGTAGGATTTATGTCATGCAAAATAAAAGACTAATCAGTAGTTTGATTAATTATTTCTTATGTCATATAATGTACCGTGTATAAGTTTAGAACTTGTATTAAGAGAACATAGGAGGAAATATCATGCGAATTGCTGTAAGTTATGAAGATGGAAATGTATTTGAACATGTAGGAGATACAGAAACTTTTAAGTTGTATGATGTGGAAGACGGAAAAGTAGTAAAGACTGAGATTCTAAAGGCAGAAGGTACAGGACGTGATATGGTAATAGACTTTGCAACAGCACATAAGGTAGAAGTTATGATTTGTGGTAGAATCTGTGGTGGAGCAAAAGATGCATTAGCGGAAAGTGGGGTAACAACATTCGGCTGTGTGACAGGTGATGCTGACGCTGCTGTAGAAGCATATATAAAGGGAACACTTGATGATTTTGGAACCTCAGTTTGTGAACATAATGATTAATATTATGGGGAGGAAAATAAGGGGTTACGGGAGAATGCAGCTGCAGGAAGCGGTAAATCGAATTCTGCAATCTGATAGTAAGAAGATTATGAGTACATAAAGTAGATAGAGCAATACTGGCCAATAAAGAATGAAAAGAAGTTCTTTATTGACCAGTTTCTTTTATCTTACCAATACAAACTATGATTTCTTACATTCTGAACAGAGTGCTGTATTTGTAGACATATAATGAGAAATAACCTGAATACTTACTTCTCGGTCGGTACAAGTGGAACCAGTTGGCAATAATCGATCTGGAAGCACTACTTGTAAAGGAACGGTGAATTCCTGACATCCACATGATGGCGGAGTTGTTTGGCCTGTAGGATCTGGCACATAGGCTGGTGTTATTATGGAAGTAATTCTATAAGCAACTGGCTGTTTGATGCCGTTTATTTCTTCGCACACGATGACACCGATTGCCATCTGGCGATTTGGACAGATATTTTTGAATCGGATATAGAGATTTAGGAACGTACCTGCACATTTTACAGTATAAGAATCCGTATCACTTGGTAAAGTCAGGTCTACCAAACCGCCGCAACATGGTATTGTCGAGTTATAACAAGGAAGATTACATGCTGGCTGTACGAGCTTATCACAATCCATCGTAATAGAAGGATTTATGGTTATAAATTTGACAGTACCTGGAGTTGTGATTACTTTATCCGTATAAGTGATACTCTTATTTACAGTGAAAGAACCATCTTGTGTACCTACATATTTAATATTAAATAAGAGAGTTGCAGTTTGTGCTTCAGAGACTCCTAGTTTATCTAGTGTCCAGGTAATAGATTTTTTATCAGCTCCAATTGTGAAACCAGCAACGGTGTCGGAAGGATTGTTAGGAATAATAGGACCCTCGATTTCGAATTCATCATTTAGCGTATCTACTACTACGATATTTTCAGGTGCAGGATTAATGATATTTGCAGCTAAAGCTTCGAAAGCTTCATCTAGTTCATCAGAAGTTGGTGAAATGAGTACACGAGCAGCACTGTCAGCCCAGGTAATCAGGTTTTGTTTAGAAATTCCATTGCCAAGTCCGATACAGAAAATTGTAATGCCAGCAGCACGAGCAGCAGATGCAGCAGCGTTTGCTGCTTGCACATTATCTAATGAGCCATATGCACCAGCGGTGCTATTACCATCCGTGATTAGAATGATATATTTTTTATTGGCTGAGCCTTGCAGAACTTGGGTAGCTGTCTCAAATGCATCTCGATGATTGGTTAAATCATCTACTACAAGACCGTTTATTGTATCTTGAATCGAAGAAACATCTGTAGATAGATCTAAATCCAAAGTTGCAGTTGTTCCAAAGGATACTACACCAATATGTGAGCCACCGGCAATTGTGTCTGCATCTGGAGGAGGTACGATATTGTTGGTCGCATTTGCAATTACATTTACAAATTCATTTGCAGCGGCTTTTAAATCGGTAAATGGCTTACCATCCATACTTCCGGAACGATCAAGTACCAGCATAATATCTACTGGATTTGCAGTAATATCAGAGGAAGCGGCTAAAGTTAACAGCACGCTTGCACTTTCATAACATTTCATTGAAGAACGACTTATTTCTTTTTTAGCAAGATTAATTCCCATAATACATTTCTCCTTTGGAGATTTTATTTACAGTAATAATCTATTCGAATATTGATGAAATGTTACAAAAATTAGCATATATACTCGGATAAAATCTTAATGTGTAGTGTTTTTGGAGAATAAATCGGTGGTATCAAAAATTCAAATGTTTCCGTGGAAGCAGGATTATCATAAATTAGCTGGTTGGTACATACCTTTCTTACACAGGAAGTAAATAAGCAATTGTCAGAATATAAAAGCACACCAATTAATAGCATATGATTTGGGCACAAATGCTGAAAACGAGTGTTTATGAGCAAAACAGAACCTTCGTCCGTTTTACAAATATCTGTTGTGTGTGAAACAAATGGTTCGCATGCATTGAATTTTAACTGACATTCTTGGATATTCATAACCTCACCTCCTCTTATTTTGATGACAGTTTCTACAGCAAAAACAAGGTGGAGTTAATCGGAGGCAAGGAAAATGGAGTCGAATGCAGGGAAAATGAAGCCGTAAACAAGGAAATCTAAAAAAGCAGTTGTTTGTTTGGGCTTTGCCCTTTCCAAAATTTATATCAACATTTCGCTGTATTATGGATTCGCATGGTTGGATAGTAAGGTCAAATTCAGTACAACTTGCTTTGGAAGAAAAACAGGAACAGGGATTGCAATTATTTTGAACATACATAGAATCGGTCCTTTCTACAAAATATTTCAATATAATATTTTATTATAGTAAAAATATATGAAAGGATGTGTGTTATGTGACGTATGTGAAAAAAATAGGTCGAAATGATTCCTAATGGGAAAGTAAGATGTGTTATTGATGCTTATTACAAGGCGAATAAAGATTATGGTAGAGTATTCCAAGGAATATTGAAAGAAATAGAGGAAAATATAAAAAACTAGGCAAAATGTTTTATTTTATGCTATACTGATACCCATGAAAAAAAGAAATTCAAGAAGCTAAGACTTGAATTTAGAATGGATGTAATATGAAATTTAATGAACTGAATTTAATAGAACCAATTGTAACTGCTTTAGAAAAGATGAAATACGAAGAGCCGACACCTATTCAGGAAAAGACTATTCCAGTTATGTTAGATGGTCGCGATGTATTAGGCTGTGCTCAAACAGGAAGCGGTAAGACAGCGGCATTTTCATTGCCAATTTTACAGAGACTTTCAAAAGAAGACAGCGAAGATATCAGAGCACTTATTTTAACTCCAACAAGAGAACTTGCTCTTCAGATATGTGATAATATGAACCTTTACGGTAAGAACCTGTCTCTTACATCAGCAGCTATCTACGGTGGTGTGGATTACGAAGAGCAGTTTGCAGCGTTAGAAGAAGGAGTTGATATCCTGGTTGCAACTCCAGGTCGCCTGCTAGACTTAATCAATCAAGGAAATGTTAGACTGGGACGCATTGAAACAGTAGTATTAGATGAAGCGGATCGTATGCTAGATATGGGATTTATCAAGGAAATCCGCAGTATTATAAAAAAAATTCCTGTAAACCGTCAGACAGTTATGTTTAGTGCAACTATGCCAAAACCTATCGAGCGACTTGCAGATACTATTTTAAAAGACCCAGAAACTATTATGCAGGATGATGTGAACAATACAGCGGATACCGTAGAACAGTATGTATATCATATTGACGCTTGTAATAAGTTAGATTTATTGACTTCCTTAATCAAGTCAGGAGAAGTGAAACAAGCAATCGTGTTTACTAATACCAGACATAGCGCAGAAGTTGTTTCTAAGCATTTGACTAAGAAATATATAAGAACACGTGCTATCCATAGTGAGAAGAATCAGAATTCACGCCAAGACGCACTTTTACAGTTTAAGAATAAGAAAGTTCAAATTCTGGTTGCAACAGAAGTTGCGGCGAGAGGAATTGATGTGAAGGATTTATCTCATGTTATTAACTATGAGATTCCAGACAATTCAGAATCCTATATTCATCGTATCGGACGTACTGGAAGAGCTGGGGCGGAAGGTATTGCACTTAACTTCTGTTGTATTGATGAAATGGAAGATATGAAGAGAATTGAAGAGCATATCGGTAAAACATTGCCATTGTTAACTTCAGAATGGTCTATGAAGGTATTTACAAAGAAGGCGAAACCAGTAAAACGAGGCGAAAAGAAAAAGGACGAGCTATTTGATATCTCAAAGGTAAAAGATGTATCATTGGACGGAAGGCCTAGAAAGAAAAAGAGTAATTATCAATATCATAGAGAAAAAGCCGAGAGAGCAAAGAATGGAGAGGATAAGCAGTCCTATTCTAAGTGGGGCAGTAAGTCTTCTGATAAGAGAGAGTTTAAATGGAGTAATTCTAAGAGTGATGGCAATAAGGGTAAGAGAAGCCAAGGTTCTTCTTACAAAGGAAATGGAAATAAATCTTATTCTCGTAAACCGTCATCTGGAAAGTATGGCCGTTAAGTTTTTATAGCGTAACAGTTTTTGGGGCTGTTACGCGTTTTTTAAGTTATGGATTGCAAAACAAATAATAAGATAACAATCAGAACTGTAGCCGTCAAAAAGCTTGGCAACATAATGTGTACAAACTCCACCGTATCAATATGGAAATAAGAATACAGATACAAGTTCTGAGGATTTCCAAATGTTGATTTTAGCAGAATTCTAGAAAAAAGCAATTATATTTTTAGATCCACTGTGTACAATAATAGATACTAGAACTTCACATTGAAATAAAAGTTAAAACATGTTAAAGTAACCATAGCAAAAAAGCGATTAGAATGTAAACAATGCCTGCAATTAGGTAGGCATATATGAAAGGCAGAATATATGATAAGAGCAGAAAACCTATCTTACTCATTTCCAGAGAAAGATTTATATAATAAGATTTCCTTTACCATAGAAGATGGCCAGCATTGTGCTTTTATTGGAACGAGCGGGACAGGAAAGAGTACGTTAGTAAATATTATAATGGAACCAGAAGAATACCTTTACGATGGAAAGCTTGAGATAAGTGAGAACTGTCGTATCGGTTATGTAAGTCAGTTTGCTAAGGTTGATAAAACACAAGACGTTACAGTGTTTGACTATTTAAGCGAGCAGTTTGTGAAGTTACAGGATGAAATCAATGCAATCTGTAAGGAGATGGAGACGGCAACTGAGTTTGATGAACTTATGGAACGTTACCAGGTTGTATTAGATTCCTTCAATGCCATTGATGGAGATAATTATGAAAATAACATTACTAAGAAGTTAAACCTGGCAGAGTTAAGCAAACAGAAAGACATGCTAGTATCACAGCTTAGTGGTGGTGAGTTCAAACTGATTCAGGTAATTAAGGAAATGTTGACAGCTCCGAACCTGTTAATTATGGACGAGCCAGACGTATTCCTTGATTTTGAGAACCTGAATGCGTTAATGAATTTGATTAACGCACATAAAGGTACTTTATTGGTTATCACTCATAATAGATTTTTACTAGACCACTGTTTTAATAAGATTATTCATTTAGAGAATAAGGAAATGCAGGAGTTTGATGGCCGTTATATAGATTATAATTTTTCATTGTTGCAGATGAAGATTGAAAAACAGGAGTTAGCAGCAGCCGATACAGAAGAAATTGAACGAAATGAAAAGCTCGTGGAGCAGTTAAGAAAAGAAGCAACCATTTTCACATCGGCAACTCGTGGGCGTGCGCTTCACGCAAGAGTTTCCTTCTTAGAGAGATTAAAAGCGAAACGAATTAAAGAACCATTTGTAGAGATTAAGCAGCCAGACATTCATTTTGGGGCAGGGGAAGAAGTGGAAGATGGCAATGTGCTGGAAGTAAAAGATTACAGCGTTTCCTTTGATGAAATCTTATTAGAGAATGTAAGCTTTGAAATTGGTGCAAAAGACAAGGTAGCTTTGATTGGACCGAATGGAACAGGTAAGACAACCTTACTTCGTGACATTTATAAGCATGAGAATGATTCGATTCAGATAAGAGATAATACAACAGTTGGCTTTGTGTCACAGCTTCAAGGGGAAATGTTAAACGAATCTAATACCGTTTTAGATGAATTCCTCGAGATGGGTTTCCCTACCAATCAATCTGTTCAGGAACATTTAGAGAAGTTTGGTTTTGAGGAAGACGAGCTGTATCAAAGAATCCATGCGTTATCAGGTGGAGAAAAGAATTTATTACAGTTAGCGAAAATCAGCGCAGGAACTGCACAGCTTTTAATTCTAGATGAGCCAACGAGTCATCTTGATACCTATTCACAGGTTGCGTTAGAAAAGGCTATGGATGAGTACGATGGCGCAATTTTAATGGTATCTCATGATTTTTATGCGATTGCAAACTGTATGGATTACGTCTTATTAATTGAAGATAAGACAATTCGTAGAATGAGCATTCGTAAATTCAGAAAGATGATTTATGCGAATCATTTTGATAAAGATTATCTAGAAATCGAACAGAAGAAAAAGAATACAGAGATGAAAATTGAGCTTGCGTTAAAAAAACGTGATTATGAAAGTGCGAAGGTATTAGCAGAACAGCTTGAGCAGATTATAAAGAAAATGTAGAGAACAGTAACTTTAGAATAATTCATTTATATAATAAATCAAAGAGCTTTTTAGAAGGTAATTATGAAAAAGATTGATCCGTCTAAAGTGTATACTGAGCTAAGAGACAGAGTATCTCCAATAAGTCCTATCTTGGGAAGAAAGTATACGGTTACCCATTCGGATGAAACAGCAGAGTTATTTGTGACCATAGGAAGACATTATGCAGATGATAAAATTGGTCCAACAAGAGATGAAGTATTACTTGCATATGAAAGTACCGAGACAGGAATGATGCTGTTAGGGGAAGTTCTGATTGTGGGAGATGAGATTACAGGCAATGCCAAAATGCGAAGCGAGATATTTAAAAGAGAGATGCCCATTGCATTACAAGCAATTCGTTATGGGGATCGGAGATTGTTTCAGACGAAGCCGGATCTAGATGAATTGCCTATTTTAATCTGGTTTCGATCTTCTGAACCAGAATATAACAAGTTATATGATTTTGGAACAATGAGTGAATATCGTTAAAAAAAGCCCTTGGAAAAGTATGAGCGTACATTTCCAAGGGCTTTTACATAGTTTCCTTACTTTGGGTACATAATAAAAGGAGTACATTTTAGCAGATGGAGGTAACATGAGTAAGGAAACTTTTAAGATAGACGGTATGAGCTGTGCAGCCTGCGCCAAAACCATTGAAAGAGTAACAAGCAGGCTTGATGGAGTTGAGTTATCTAGCGTAAATTTCGCAACAGAAAGCCTAACAATTCAATATGATGAATCAAAAATAACCTTTGAACAGATTAATGCAGCAGTGGAAAAGGCGGGATACAAAATTATTGTGGAAGATGTGGATACAGAAGGAAAGAAGCAGGTTGAAATGAAATCCATGAAAAGAAGACTGATTTTTTCCCTTATCTTTACCATCCCCCTTTTATATATATCCATGGGACATATGATTGGATTACCTCTGCCTTCTGTACTTGCACCTGATACAAGCCCTGTGGCATTTGCAGTGGCTCAGATAGTATTGTCACTGCCTGTAGTCATTATGGGATATAAGTTCTATACAATTGGCTATTCTTCGCTATTTAAAGGAAATCCCAATATGGATTCTCTAATTGCCATTGGAACATCGGCAGCATTCTTATATGGTCTGTATGGAGCTTATCGCATTATTCAAGGAGATCATAGTTATGTGCATTCACTTTATTTTGAATCAGCGGCGGTTATTATAACGTTAATCACATGTGGGAAAAATTTAGAGACCGTATCTCGAGGTAAAACTTCTGAAGCAATCAAAAAACTCATGGGCCTATCACCTAAGACTGCGTTAGTTGTTCGTGATGGAGCAGAAGAGGTAATTGAAATTGAAAATGTTGTGGTTGGAGATATTTTAATTGTAAAGCCGGGAGAAAAAATACCAGTTGATGGAGTTGTAATTGATGGACACACATCGGTAGATGAATCTATGCTAACAGGCGAGAGTATTCCTATCGAAAAAAGGGCTGGTGACAATGTAATAGGTGCTAGTATAAACAAAAATGGAACAATTAAGTATCAGGCAACTAAAATTGGGAAAGATACAGTGTTGTCACAGATTATCCATCTCGTAGAAGAAGCCCAGGGAACCAAAGCACCTATTGCAAAAATGGCAGATTTAATTGCTGGTTATTTCGTTCCAGTTGTAATCGTGTTAGCACTGATTGCCTCAATTGCCTGGTACATGAGTGGAAAAGGCATAGGTTTTTCTATTACTATTTTTGTATCCGTTCTTGTCATAGCTTGTCCATGTGCTCTCGGACTTGCAACGCCAACAGCAATTATGGTAGGAACGGGAAAAGGTGCTGAGTATGGAGTATTGATTAAGAGTGGAGTTGCACTAGAGACTGCCCATGCTCTGCAAACTGTTATTTTAGATAAGACAGGAACTATAACAGTTGGAAAGCCTGTGATAACAGACATTCATGTTCTAGGGCATATATCAAAAGATAAATTATTGCAAATGGCAGCATCAGCAGAAAAAGGTTCTGAGCATCCGTTAGGTGAAGCAATTGTAAAAGCGGCCCGTGAACAGCAGATAGAGTTACTAGAGATTGAACATTTCATGGCACTGCCTGGTTATGGTATTGAAGCGAAAATAGAGGGAGAAGAGATTCTCCTTGGCAATGAAAAGTTAGTAAGAGAGCGTGGCATGATAGAAAAAGAATCTATGGAGATATCCAGAGGATACGCACAAGAAGGAAAAACGCCAATGTTTATTGTAATAGGCGGACAGATTGCAGGTATTATTTGCGTAGCGGATACTGTAAAAGAAAGTAGCAAACAGGCCATAGAACAGCTTGCCAAGATGGGACTTGAAGTCGTCATGCTGACTGGTGACAATGAACGAACAGCACAGGCAATTGCAAGGCAGGTTGGAATCAATACGGTTCGTTCTGATGTACTGCCAGAGGGAAAAGCAAACGAAGTGAAAAGTTTTATGGATCAGGGCAAGAAGGTTGCAATGGTAGGAGATGGAATCAATGATGCACCTGCACTTGCAATGGCGGACGTAGGAATTGCGATTGGTTCTGGAACCGATGTAGCTATGGAATCGGCAGATATTGTACTCATGAAAAGTGATTTAATGGACGTTGCAACCGCAATTCAATTAAGTAAGAAGACCATTGTGAATATAAAGGAAAATTTATTTTGGGCGTTTATATACAACTCTATAGGAATTCCAGTTGCTATGGGCTTGTTATATATATTTGGTGGCCCCTTGCTGAATCCTATGATTGCAGGAGCTGCCATGAGCTTGAGTTCGGTGTCTGTCGTAGGCAATGCACTACGTTTAAAGGGATTCAAGCCAGATATAAAATAATAGAATCGAGGTAAGAAAATGAAAAAGAAGATTATGATTAATGGCATGAGCTGTGGACATTGTGAAAAAAGCGTACAGAATGCTTTGCAGAATGTAAGTGGTGTAAGCGGCGTGGAAGTAAAACTAGATGGAAAATGTGCTATGGTTACATGTGAGGATTTTGTCAAAGGCGATAATTTAAAAAATGCAGTTGAAGATGCCGGATATGAAGTGACAGGAATGGAAGATGTGTAAGTCTTAAGACACAATGTTTTAATATTTTACAGTTGATAGAAGAAATGCTGTATCCACTGAATTAAAGGGGTACAGCAATTTTTCTTTTTAACAAGTGTTTAAGAATTTAAATTTCTCACTTCTGTAAATATTGTATACTTAGTTGTATTATTCTATCAATTATGAGATAATAAAAGTGTATAATGTAAATGTCAAAACCCAATATCTTTTACGCAAAACGTATCTATATGTCTGAGATGTTCTGTTGGAACAAATGGAAATTGGACATTGGGAGGAAACGATATATTTAATAATTGAAGGGAAGGGGAAAGTATGAATAATAAAAGAAAATTTATACAACTAACAATAGCAATGTTTATGATGGTTGCACTGCTTTTACCGAATCGTATAATTATTAATGCATCTAGCACAGGCTCAGTTAAGCAAGTTCGTTCCCAAAAAGAGTTTGTCAGAAGTATTTATAAGAATCTACTAGCAAAAGAGAAAACCTTTACCATGAAATATAAAGGGGATTGGAACGACTTAGGTGTAAAAAATCTGGATAGTTTATTAAAAAAAGTTTACGCAATTGATGATAAATCAACATCAGATGATTTTGATTATTTAAGAGAAAATGTAAAGCAATACTCCTTAAATATTTCAAGCAATGGAAAAACTTCTAAGTTAACATTCAAAGTAACGTATCGAGAAACAAAAGCCCAGACAGAGAAGGTAAATAAAAGAGTTCAAAGTGTACTCAAGTCCTTGGATTTGGAGGATAGAAGCGATTATGCTAAGATAAAAAAAATTCATGATTATATTGTGAATCGTGTTTCATATGACCAGAGTTACAGCAAGTATACAGCGTATAATGCAATGGTTAATAAATCAGCAGTCTGTCAGGGGTATGCATTATTATTTTACAAGATGGCAACGGAAGCTGACATTCCTTGCAGGATTGTTACATCGTCTTCCCATGCATGGAATATTGTGAAGCTAGCTGGTAAATGGTATCACTTAGACGCAACATGGGATGATCCGGTATCGGATAAACCGATTCTTCGTTATGATTACTTCTTAAAGGGTTCTGATTCTATGACACAAGCCCATAATCTAAGTGCCGAATACAAGACAAAAGCATTCAAGAAGGCTTACCCAATTAGTAAGACAGATTATAAAAAATAAGTAAAATAAGGGCGTTAAATTATAGGAAAGTTCTTTGCGAGTCCTTCCTGTAATTAAAAAAGCCCCTAAAAAACAGGGGCAAATGCACACGGGCGGGTAAGGAAAATAGTCGCTAAAGTACAGTGACACCCGCTCGGCGCGGCAAAGCGAGAGTTCCTTAAAGTAGCCTGAAAACGCAA
>CALFNR010000017.1:0-20014 GCA_937903005.1 uncultured Lachnoclostridium sp.
ATGCTGTGAGGAAACTGATAGGCTTATTCACTTCAATGACGATGAATTTCTACTTTTTCTTCCTGATGCAGGCAAAGATAAAGCATTACATAGATTTGAAAAAATATTGGAATTTACAAAAAAATTAGTAATGAAAGATGGCAGACAAATAGATGTATCCATTTCTGGAGGCGCTATCACATATTCAAAAGGAAAAAGAGAGATTGACCAAGTGATAAGCCAGCTCAATTCAGCACTGAATTACATTAGAGAAGTGAATAAGGGAAGTCTTGCCTTTTATTCTTATCAAATTGAACAAAGACAAAATCGTATCAGCATGATAAAAAAGGACTTGAAAAATAGTATAACCAATCACTTCTCTGGCTTTGAACTTTATTTTCAGCCCTGGGTAGACGCACATGGCTCAAAAATTCTCGGTTGTGAGGCTTTACTTCGCTGGAAGGGAGAACATATTACAGATGCTGGGCCTCAAGAATTTATACCACTTCTTGAAGAAGATATAAGTATTATAGAAGTAGGCCACTGGGTTATGAAAGAAGCTATGAGACAACAAAAAGAATGGCAACAGAAGTACGGAGACTTTAAAGTTAGTTTTAATGTATCGTATCAACAGTTTCTAGAAGTTGATTACGTAGATGAACTTGTAAAAACGGCTAAGGAATATGGTGTCAAACCAGAAAATATGGTACTAGAACTAACGGAAAGCTGCAATGTAGTTACTCCAAAAAATTTAGAAGCTGTTTTCCAAAATATACGGAAACATCATTTTCATATTGCACTAGATGATTTTGGAACCGGCTATGCTTCTTTATCCATGCTTAAGAATCTTCCAGTAGACGAAATTAAAATCGATCATTCCTTTGTCAGAGAATTAATAAAAGAAGGTCATGAGGTTGATTTTGCTGTAATTGAGTCTATCATGTTACTCTGTGACCGATTAAACTGTAAAGTTGTTGTAGAAGGTGTGGAAAACAAAGACGTTGACACCATTATTCGTGGCATGAATGCGACCTATTTACAAGGATATTACTATTCAAAACCAATTTGCAAGCAAGAGTTTGAACAAATGCTCAACGATAATTTAAATATTGGCTCATCTAAACAGCCAATATATATTAAAGATAAAGAAACTACCGTTACAGACAAGCAAACATATAGCTACACACAACTGGCCATGATGGCACTATCTACCACCTACATTTCTATGCATTTATTGAATTTGCGTGAAGATACCTTTAGAGAATATCAGGCGATTCCAGCTGTTCATAATTTAATTGGCATATCTGGAAGAATAACTGGAACATTAGAAAAAATTATGGCTTCCTTAATAGCAGATGAGTATATTGAAAGTGTTTTAGAATTTGTCAGAATAGATACATTAGAAGAAAGGCTACGTGGTAAAGAGTGTATCTCTCATAAAACTTTTGGAAAGATTTCTGGCTGGTGCAGGCTTACTTTTATACCAGTTACATATAACGATCAGGGAAAACTAGAATGTGTTCTATATACAGTAGATAGAATCGATAAATAACCTATTTTTTAGGAATACAACATGAGACATATTTATACATGCCCCATGTTGTATTCCTTTTCATTTAATGAAACAGGATCCACTACTCAAGTATTAATTCTGCGGAGCCATAAGCTTTTATTGGATTGCCTGTTTCATCAAATTCCGTTGTATACCGAACAAGGTACGGGATTCTGTCTTTTGTTAGTGGCATAACAGCTTCTAAGGATTGGACACCCTGTGCTATCTGAACATGCCAATCTCGATACATATCTGCAACCTCTGGTGGAAAGAAATCAGTCTCAATTAAACTATCGGGGTAGTTTTTTACCACTGATGGAAGTCCAAGATCTCTTCTGCAACGGAAACAAGGTTTCATTTCTTTCGTAGCAATTATGTATTCCCAGAAATAAATTTTAGCTTGCTCAATTACCACTTTAAAATCTTTCTCAACGTCCAAAAGTTCATTCATACGTATTGTCTCAGCTGTAATGTTTCGAATCATAGCGTAAAAAAGATAATAATTTTTACTTTCTCCTATCAAGCGAATATTGCTTCGTATCAGAAACCTGTCAACTCCACAACACGCAGATTCAATCTTGCGCCAAGTCTCGCACTCTTCTTCCTCTTTCGATTGGATTGCACGTTCTAGGGTTTCAATATACTTGTCTCGGTCTAATTCATTCATCTGTGCAAGTATATCCCCATCAATAACATCCTTTTCGGATAAGTTCATCCCTAATTCTTTCAAGTACTTTTTATTCACTCTGGATATAGAAATCTTACCATCTTGATATTCAAATACAACTGCTGCACCTACATAATTGCTAAAAATCAAAGTATCCAATGACTCCGGTGTCCAAAATGTACGGGCATCTAAAGTATCAATCAATTCCATTTCGGAATTAAACTTACTGAACTGTCCTTCCATTAACAGCTTATAAAAATCCTCTTCATTTAGTGGTTTAGAATATAAAAATCCTTGTATGTAATCACAACCAATACTTCTTAGAAAATTGGATTGTTCTTTTGTCTCTACGCCCTCAGCTATAATAGTCATATTCAGCCAATGTGCCATTTTTACAATCGAATTTAATATAATGCCAGCTCGATTATTCTGTGTAATACTAGACATAAACTTCATATCAAGTTTTATAATGTCAAAAGAAATGTCCTTAAGTACATTTAGAGAAGAATATCCGCTTCCAAAATCATCCATCTCAACTAAATACCCAGAAGCATTTAGTTTTTCAATAATCGCATTTACTTCCTTTTCATGCTTCATTGCAATGGTTTCCGTTAATTCAACACGCAAGTACTTTACAGGAACATCGTATGTATTTCTTATCTCTTCTAAACGTTCTACAAAATTATCTACAAAAATATCATATCTGGAAAAGTTCGTTGATATAGGTATTACATGTACTCCTTCATCTATTAATCGACGAATAAACCCACATGTAAGTTCATATACATAAAAATCCAGTTCAACAATCTGCTTCGACTCTTCTAATACGGGAATAAAAATACCTGGTGGAATCAACCCCCTCTTTGGATGCTTCCATCTTACTAATGCTTCGGCTCCGACCATCATACCTGTTGAATGATTATATTGTGGCTGAAAATATGCTACAAATTGCTTTTCTTTTATCGCATTCGCAAATTCCTCTTTTATTTGTTTACTTGTTAACTGCTCATTATTTAACTCCATCATCTGTACTCCCTTCATCATTTATTCTTCCATATCATAGCTTGATATAGTGTTCTTATTCATTATTCTCTATTTAATCCCATTCTACAAAAATAAAAAATGAGACATCCTGTTCCACCAAGATGTCCCAAATCCAATCGTTTTCTATAACATATGTGCTCTCAATTCCTCACCCGATAAAGGACTAAGATAAGCCGGAGCTATATCAAATACCGTTTTACATCCGCTTACGCCCTCTTCTGACAAACGGTTTATAGCGCGTGCAAATGCAAGAATAACAGATGACGTAAATTCTGGGTTAGAATCTAATTTTAAGCTGTATTCAATTACATGCTTATTTTCTTTGTTTATGCCAGTAACACCAGATCGAAATACGAAACCTCCATGAGGGATTCCTGCATGATTCTTCGCAAACTCATCTTCTGTGATAAAATGTACTGTTGTGTCATACTCATCAAAATAATTAGGCATTTCCTTTATGGTCTTTTCAATTTGAGTTAAATCTGCACCTTCTTCTGCAACAACAAAACATTCTCTTGTATGTTTCTGTCTTGTAGTTAAAGTAGGATTTTCACCCTTTCTTACTGCTTCCAAAGCGGAATCTACTGGTATTGTATATTGTTTTCCATTTTTCACACCTTTTACACGGCGAATTGCGTCAGAATGTCCCTGGCTTACGCCTTTGCCCCAGAATGTATAATCGTTACCTTCTGGTAAAACGGAACAGCCATATAATCTCATTAATGAGAACATTCCTGGGTCCCATCCGCAGGAAATTAGAGCAACATGTCCATTTTCTTTTGCAACATGGTCTACATTGGCAAAATGCTCAGGAATTCTTGCATGTGTATCAAAGCTGTCAATTACATTGAAGTATTTTGCATATTCAGGTGTTTGATTTGGTAAGTCTGTTGCTGAACCACCACAAAGCACTAACACATCAATCTGGTCTTTCAAGGATTCGATTTCCTCTACAGAATATACCTTAACGCCTTCTGTTAGTGGTGTAATACTTTTCGGATCTCTTCTTGTTATGATACATGTCAGTTCCATATCATCATTTTGTCTGATAGCACTTTCAACGCCTTTTCCTAGATTTCCATAGCCTAAAATTCCAATTTTCATACTAATCTCCCTTTCGTATTTTGTTTCTGTGTGTATATTTTCATCTAAACTCCTACATAAATAAGATTAAGTCATTGCCTTGTCTATGTCATTAAGCATCTGTTCCATATTCACAATTAATACGTCTTCATCCCCTGTTGGACACACCATGAGCATGACTTCTTTACTGCCAACATAGGCTCTGCACTGTGCACAGAATTCTTCGAAACTGATGGATACAGCAGCTTCTCCTTCTACAGCATACTCTTCTGCCATTTTTTTATCCTGCCAGACTAATAGGTCTACTCCGCCTTCTTCATTTTTGAACATTGTGTATGCATCTTCATATTCTAGGAACCATACTTGCTGTGTTTCTAAAATTGTCTGAATAAAGTTTCTATATCTATTGTTTGCTGACGATTTTAAGATTTTCGATATCTCTTCCATGTTTTTCTCCTTGACTGAATATAAGATATAAAAATATTATACTATCTCAGTATGAATTGTCAACGTGGCATGTTTTATTCAGGAACAAAGTGTGAGTTCTTCGCACCCTCGCCTTAAGTTCTCTAAAAGTAACTCACACTTTGCCGCACCGAGCGGGTATCGCTGTACTTTAGCGACTATTTTCCTTACCCGCTCGTGTGCATCCAGCCCCTGTTATTTAGGACTTTTCTATAAGTTAAAAAAGAATATGGATTCAATCACATAATATACATATAGGAATATAATAAAAGGATCGTATTTTAGGGGGCCTTCATGAGGAACAAGTGTAATCCAAACCATTCAGACTCCTATATGACAGATAGTCTAGGCCGTCTCGTAGTTGACGACCAGAATTCGCTTACAGTTGGTTGTGGAGGAATGACTTTGCTAGAAGATATGCAGCTTATAGATAAGCTGGCGCATTTTAATAGGGAACGTATCCCGGAACGTGTTGTCCACGCAAAAGGGGCTGGCGCCTTCGGTGTATTTACAACTTCACAGTCCATGAAAGCATATACCTGTGCAGACTTTTTACAGTGTGCCAATAAATCAACAAACGTTTTTGTACGCTTCTCCACAACGGGCGGTTCCAGAGGTTCCGCTGATACAGTACGGGATATTAGAGGGTTTGCAGTGAAGTTTTATACGAACCAAGGCATTTATGATATCGTTGGCAATCATATTCCTGTCTTTTTCATCCGAGATGCCATGAAGTTTCCTGACCTGGTCCACGCCTCAAAACCAGCCCCTAATTCAAATCTTCGTAACATCGAACATTTCTGGGACTTTATATCTTGTACTCCAGAATCGACTCATGTGATTGCATGGCTCTATTCCGATTTAGGCCTTGTAAGCAGCTATTCTAAAATGAATGGATATGGCGTGAATACCTTTATCTGGGTAAATGGAGCAGGCATACGCCGCTACATAAAATATCACTGGAAAAGTTTGCAGGGAGTTGAAACAATTTCAAGACAGAAAGCGACTGAACTATCAGGTTCCAATCCTGATTTTGCAGCTAGCCAGCTCTTTGAAGATATCGCCTGTGGCAACTATCCTCGCTATGAACTCTATGTACAGATGATGTGCGAAAAAGACGTATGCAACCTGGATTTCGACCCACTGGACCCTACAAAAATATGGAGTGAACAGGATTTTCCATTATGCAAAGTGGGGGTCATGACACTGAATCGAAATCCAGAGAATTTCTTTGCACAAGTTGAACAGGCTGCATTCTGTCCGGCAAGTTTAATCCCCGGCATCGAACTATCTGCTGACAAATTACTACAAGGACGTTCCTTTGCCTATGCAGATACCCAACGTTATCGCCTCGGAGCAAACTATGCTCAGATACCTGTAAATCGTTCTCTTTCCCCAATCTGCAACAATCAAAGAGATGGTGCCATGACATACCATTGCGATACGGAACCTGTGAATTATTCTCCAAACAGCCTAAATGGCAACAGCCCACATCCTGTTCCTTTACAATTACCTCCACCGGCACACGCGCTAGGATATATTACAAGAACACCTATAACAAAACAGAATGATTTTTACCAGGCAGGGATTTTTTATGAAAGGCTAAGCAAAATTGAACAAGTGCATCTATGTGAAAATATTGCACGTGAACTGTGCCAGTGTAGAAAAGATATTGTTGACAGAGCGGTACAGAATTTTACTAATGCTTGTCCAGAATGGGGTGCTCAGGTACTGAAAAATGTACGGAAGCTTTTATAAAGAAAACAGAAGAAATTTTAACGTATTCTTGAATAAGCCACTTTAAGGAAAGCCATATTATTTATATTGAAAAGGCATTATAATCATCAAAAGATGAATGAAAAGGAGCTTATTTATGGGAAAAAAATTAGTACTGGTATTGGTTGCAATACTTATGATGATACTGAGCTTAACTTCTTGTGGTCAAAAGAAGCAAGTTACAAATACGCCAGAAGAAATTGAACAAAAAATTGCAGATGCACTTGGCAGTGAAAAATATCTTTGTACTGCCACTGTGGATAAAGATGAATTTTTCAAATTCTACGAATTGGATAAAAGCCAGGTAACCTCCTATGTTGCGAAGGAAAGCAGCAATCCTAGTGACATCCCGGATCGTGCTGTAGTTCTATTGGTAACAGAAGAGTATTCGAAAACCGCAGTGGACCAATTAAACAAGGCTTATGCTAAAATCGTAGAATCCGTCCGAAAAACCTCGTCTGATTTAGGAAAGACTTTAAATGCTCGTATCTATGAGCAAGATGGTTATGTTGCGTTCTTTTTAGCTGGGACTAAGTTTGAAAATGGTAGCAGTGAAAAAGAAATACGAATTGCAAAAAAAGATTACGAGACTGTGGATAACACATGGAAAGAAATATTCGGTTCGATACCAAGTAATTTGGCTATTGTACCACCGGCTAAATAATTATGGTGTCACTTGTGATTTGCTATTCTCTAATATGTACAGAGAGCATTATTCACAAGCGACACTGTTCTTATATACCACTTACATCAAATAAAGCGTCATTATGCGTAAAAAATATTTACTTACTCCATATATCATGCTATATTCAAGTTGTACTCAATGTATGTGGAGTGCTTTCATTTAACTTTTACCTAAGAAAGGAGAATATAGTTATGCGATTAACAAAAAAAATAGGTGCTCTCTCACTTTGTGCAGCGCTTTCACTCACCACACTAGCTTCACCATTACCTATAACTGCAGCAGAAGACACCAGCTCACCTCTTTATTATTCTGAGTGTGAGGACTTAACAATTTCCTCAGATCTTAAAGTCACCAATGCAATCTATGGAGAAAGCAAACCAGGATATACAGGTGATGGTTTCGTCTGGATGCAGAGTTCTGGAACAATTACTATGACTGTGGAAGTACCTGAAACTGGAATGTATTCCATTGTAACACGCTATATGCAGGAATTAAGCAAAGAAGGAAGACTTCAGTATTTATATGTCAACGGAAAATCTACTGGCTCTTACATGCTTCCATATACAACAGACTGGAAAGACTTTAATTTTGGTTTACATAAACTCAATGCAGGCAAGAACACAATTCAGATTAAGAGTGGCTGGGGATACGCATACTTTGACAGTGTTACCGTTGATTATGGCAACATGCCAGATTTAACAGTAAAACCAGAGCTTTGTGATTCACAAGCAACCGAAACTACTCAAATTTTAATGAACTATTTAACAAGTGTGTACGGTAAAAATATCATTTCAGGCCAGCAAGAAATCTATGGAGGCGGAAATGACGGCAATCCTGAATTAGAATTTGACTGGATACATGATTTAACGGGAAAATATCCTGCCATCCGTGGTTTTGACTTTATGAATTATAATCCACTTTATGGCTGGGAAGATGGTACAACGGAGAGAGTCATTGATTGGGTAAATAACAGAAATGGTATTGCTGCTGGATGCTGGCACATTAATGTTCCAAAAAATTTCTCTTCTTATAAACTAGGTGACCCAGTTGACTGGAAAGAAGCTACTTATAAACCAACTGAAACGGATTTTGACACAAGCAAAGCAGTCGTTCCTGGAACAAAGGAATATGAATATGTTCAATTGATTATCAAAGACTTAGCAGAACAGCTTGCTATTATTCAGGACAATAATGTACCAATTATGTTCCGTCCTTTCCATGAAGCAGAAGGAAATGGAGGTATTAACGGTGAAGGTTCCTGGTTCTGGTGGTCTTCTGCTGGCGCTTCGGTTTACAAACAGCTTTGGAAAATGCTATACACAGAACTTACCGAAACATATGGTATCCATAATATCATCTGGGTTTACAATAGTTATGATTACAGTACATCCGAAGCATGGTATCCAGGCGATGAATATGTTGATATTGTCGGCTTTGATAAATACAATACCGTTTACAACCGTTATGACGGATTATCTGGTGTTCCAAATGAAGATGCCATCTCTTCCACTTTCTACGATTTGGTTAACTTAACAAACGGTAAGAAAATGGTTGCAATGCCTGAAAATGATACCATTCCAAATTTAGAAAACTTAACTATTGAAAAAGCTGGATGGCTTTACTTCTGTCCTTGGTATGGCGAATTTATTATGAGTGAGTCATACAACTATAAAGATACCGTTGTTGATTTATATAAGAGTGATTATGTAATTACATTAGATGAGTTACCTGATTTAAAAGGAACTGGTGTAACACCTAGCAAAAAACCTGTTGTTTCTCCATCTCCTGTTGTTTCAGAAACACCAAGCGAAACTCCATCTCCTGTTATCACTCCTTCTCCAAGTGAAACTACTACACCTGTTGTAAGTACAACTCCTGAAGTGACTACAACACCTGAAGTAAGTGTAACTCCTGAAGTGACTCCATCTCCTGAAGTAACTTCAAGTGCACCTATTACAGATGTGAAACCAGTTGTGAAAGTGACGACACAAGAAGGCGGTTCTATTAATCAAAACTACACAATTACTGCTGCAGGGACAAAAGATGTTGATCTTTCCAAATTGGCAATTCGTTACTACTATGACAAATCAAGTAAGAAAGACCAATCCTTCTGGTGTGATAACGCAGGTTTACAACTAAGTAAAGCTCCTTATTATGTAAATCTGTCTCCAGATGTAATTGGTACTTTCCACGATGGATACCTGGAAATTACATTTGATACATCCTATACCCTTACACCTGGTGCAGGAAGCCTTGTAATGGGCGTACGATTTGCTCAATCAGACTGGTCAAGCTACACTGACTTTGAAGGCAAAGATGTTGTAGTATATTATGACGGAGAAATTGTTTCTAAATAAAGTATAGTAAAAAAACATTTACCTGGCAGGTATAACATTCTTTTTGGGAATGTTACACTTTCCAGGTAATTTTAATGTACACATATAGAGTGCATGTGTTGGGATTCCTCTTCACGAAAAAGCTTCATCTAAAAACTTCGTAATCTGTTCCTTCTCTTCCCGAAGCTTTGACAAACGATTTACATTAGCTCCTGAAGGATGTGGAAATCCCCTCATAATGCTGTTTTTTTCAATCAGTCCCTCTTCTTCCAGATGTAACAGCACTTCTTCAACCGCACTGCCAAGTGGAATAATCACCAACGATTCTTTTTCTCTTAATAGCTTATACTCTTGCAAGAAATTGTCGTAGACATAGTTCATAAGAAATTTGTTTTTGATTAGTTTTGGTGTATGCCCAGAATAATTACTGCCTTTGACAAAGACCGAATACGGGATTAGGGAAATGGTATGAAGTAGATGTTCGTGGCTGCCAAATAACTCACTACAGCTTTCTATATGCAATCTATGATTCAGTTCAACTTCATCAAGCATATTGATGATATTCGTTCGCATAATTCCGCTGAAACGTCCTGCCACCTTACATAAATATTGAATTTCTTCTATGCTTTTTCCTTCTGCAATTCCTTTTCTTGCTGCCGCAATTGCAGTACTCATCTGTTGAAAACCTGGCGTGATTCCCACTATGAAAATGTTTGCCTCAGGATTTTGGTATTCATTGTGGGGAGCATAATATATTTCAATGGATTCTTGCTTTTCTACAAGAAGTTCAGGAATCAGAAGCTGTTCCTTTTTATAGGTGGATTGTATTGGTAGTGAGGCAATCACATCGTAATAATCAGAAAGTGTCTTTATCATCTTTGGTTTCTCCTTTTAGATTCATAACTATAGTGTTAATGGAAGTATGCCACTAAGTTAGAAAAGTATAACACATTTATCGATTATCTACTTTCTCAGGATGAGTAAATTTCCCCGAAACATCAATATACTTAGGATCCATCAACTTAATTAAATCCTTCATATAACCTTAACAGCCATAGAGTTGTTACACCTGATTTTATGAGATGGTTTCCGTCCCCTTGCGGGGATTTACTAACCTTAACTACTATTAAGGGTATCTTAATGGACAAGGAAACTGGGTTTCCGTCCCCTCGCGGGGATTTACTAACCTTAACGACATTATCTGCATATCAATCACCAAAAATAAATAAAGTTTCCGTCCCCTCGCGGGGATTTACTAACCTTAACAGGTAAGACTAGTTTTAAATGCCGAAAAACCGAAGTTTCCGTCCCCTCGCGGGGATTTACTAACCTTAACGTGACAAGTGCTTATTCATATCCTCTGATGGATATCAGTTTCCGTCCCCTCGCGGGGATTTACTAACCTTAACAACAAACTGTTTTGTGTATTGTCCCATGTGATCAAGTTTCCGTCCCCTCGCGGGGATTTACTAACCTTAACAAGAAGCAAGAAAAGTATCGGTTGAAGCAGAAGGGTTTCCGTCCCCTCGCGGGGATTTACTAACCTTAACAAGATTAAAGAAATCTGCTCCTGTTCTATCAGGGTGTTTCCGTCCCCTCGCGGGGATTTACTAACCTTAACTTACCTAACATTTCGTTCATATGTTCGATTTTAGAAGTTTCCGTCCCCTCGCGGGGATTTACTAACCTTAACGATATGTTCTAATTGTGGTAACAAAGATGGCAAGAGTTTCCGTCCCCTCGCGGGGATTTACTAACCTTAACAAGAGAATAAAAGAAGATAAAAACGACCGGATAAGAAGTTTCCGTCCCCTCGCGGGGATTTACTAACCTTAACCGCATCTTCTAAACCCCTTGCAATTACTGGGCTGTAGATGCACTTTGCGGGGCGGATTGCATTTTTACGTTTCTAAACCATATATAAAGCTCTAAAACACCTTCAATCCCTCTTTTCATCAATAGCGGGGCTAATTTTCCGTATTCTACCAATTATCATTTTTCTAAACTACAATATTTCCACATATTCGTCATATTCACTGTCAATTTCCATTTTACATCATAACAGCCAAAACCTCAATACATAAATGGTAAATATTTCACTTTTACACTTGTCACACCACTATACCCACCGTACACATTCTTTCCACTCATAACAGTTCCAACCTTTTTATATGTTCCATTTTACAACTACTACGATAGATTTCATCCTCCGTTGCATTGGCTATTTTACCATAAGCAAACTCTTTACATGTTCTATCAGACCAAAACATATACTTGTATCAGGTACACAAAAAATGAAATTAATTATCTAAAGTATTGTTACAAAAAAACTCAGAACCCTTGATCTAATCAAGTTTTCTGAGTCATATAAAAAGCGCGAGACGGGATTCGAACCCGCGACCCTCGGCTTGGGAAGCCAATGCTCTACCACTGAGCCACTCGCGCAATAACTGGCATTATGTAACACAACCAATTATACTACTTTTGCATTTTACATGCAATCTCCTATTTTAATTTTTTACCAAGCCGTCCATCCATTCCAACCTGTTCTTTTCGGTATACTTACAAACAAACTGCTCAAACTCCTCCTCCGTCACCTTCCTTGGCCCAATAAAACACTCCACACCAGATTTTCCGCCCTTACATATACTTTGACGCTCCGCAACTCTAATATTCTCACACTCCATACCGCTATACTCACCCGTAAAAAACCATCTGTCTCCTGCTGCATTCTTTCCTTCCATCACACCATCCCGATACACATTTGCAACGCTATCTTTGCCATAACGATAACAAAGCACCGTATCCCGCTGCAAATCCAGTACGTTGACTGCTGCATCCTGTGAATCTGTCTTCTCCCCATTCATTACCTGAACCACAAGTTCCCGTTCTCCGTCACCATCCACATCGCATACGATGTATTCTCCCAAGAGCACCCGAACCGACTCCCCTGTTTCCGCTTGGATTGTATAGTCATTCATGGTAAATTCCTTCTTCTGTTCTACATCAATAAAGGAATCCTGTCCATATATGACCTTTCGCAATCCTTCTGGTAACTTATCCGTATCTTCCTGTTGCACATCCAAAGCCGATGCATCATGGGATGAAACCGTATTCTGCCTATCCCCTTTTCCATCACATCCTGTAAACATCCCAAGTAGCAGAACACAAACCCCAGCGATACATTTCCTTTTTAACCAAATCCTTCTCCATTTCATAACTTCACCCTTCTACTCTCTCTTTTATCACTCCACGCTGTCTGGTATAACCTCCACATAAATCTGATCAAATTCATTCCTAAGTTCTTCTTTCACTCTATCACGAATCGTTTTCAAACTTGAAATACTTACACTATCACTTTTACTTGAGATATAGATTTCTACCCAGGTTTTCCTTCCTGTCTGAATTACATCCAGAAACTTCATTTCATATGGAAAGTTCTCCATTTTGCTTTCTGCTATAGAACGTATCTTATCCATTATCTCATCGTTTGGTGCAAACAGTACCAGTTCTTTTAAGCTAACACCGATCATTTTTACTGGTTCAATAATCAATAACACAGACATGACAATAGCGACTGCTGGATCAATATAAGGTACAATCCATACAACCGAAGTTCTTTCTAACAGTAAATGTGCCATAAATGCAATGGAAACACCAATACTGCTAATGACATCCAGTTTCCATATGTATAGCTCTGCACGAATGGCATCCGATTCATACTCTTTGCTGTAGTGCACTAATAACAAATACATAAACAAACAGCCTAAGAACACACAGAATTCAAAAAACGCAATTGCTCCTGCATCTACTGTATATCCACCATTCAAAATGCTTCGAACATTGTCTGCTACAAGCCTTACCGTAACAGCTAACAGCACACCATATTTAATAATCAAAAATAAGGATTCCACCTGTGAAAAACCGTATGGTCTTCTTTCTGTTACCGGCTTATACAAAAGTGGAACAAGTACAAGAAATGGACCAATCATAATTAAATCCGTTATGTCAAATACAAAATCCATAAGAAGTGAATGAGAATGCGTAATGTAGGCCATAACACCTTCTACAAACATAAATAACACACTGCCGATAAAAGATAATTTCATGATATGTTTTTCCGTTTGTATTCTAAACTTTGCTACTGATTTTTGTTTCATATGTAATATCTCCTTTTCTTTCCTCTCCTATCATAATGGTTTTTTGTAAAAATTTCAAATAGAACTCGATATATAATCCTCATCTTCTTTACACTCATATGCATCTATGTTAATCTGATCTGCCAATTGTATATCGAAAATGTGAAAAAGGATGCACCAACATGCACCCTCTTCCATCGCATACATTCTCAATTCTTTCTATTTGATAACTCCGCTACTTGTCATCTCCTTTTCCAGGTACGCGAATCATACATCCTGGTTTTAAACGAATCGTATTTGGAACATTATACTGGAACAATTCAGCTACATTCATAGTGAAATAATCTAAAATATCCTGTAACGTATCATTATCTCTTGATACATAGGAAATAATTGTCATGTTATCATCGTCATCACATGGCATTGGACGAACACAGCTCTTATTGCTTTCAGGTCTTGTAATGCTTTGTGTACACTTAGGAAGTTTTGTACAGCAGCCTGTATTCATGTCGTCTTCATAGTTCATGATTGAATGGAATCGTTCTCTGTCTTGGTAAGAGCACCAGCGTCCGCATTTATCCTTTTCAGTTTCCATACAGGAAGCTTCTTCTGTTCTTGGTTTTGTGATGATACGCACTGGCTCTGCCATTCTTGTTTTCATCATAGGACGCTCTGCCACTGAATCCATATAGTGTTTAGGAATAACTCTCTCCGTTTGAGCTGTTGGCATGGTACGGCGTACTGGTACAGCTTCTCGCATCTGTGGTCTCACTTGACGGGTAGGTACGGCTTCTCGCATCTGTGGCATAGCTGGTCTTATTGGTGCCTGTTCTGCCACTGGTACAGGGCTTCTTTCCACTACTGGCATTGTCGTTCTAACCTGAGTTGTTCTTCTTTCAGGTGTGGCTGATTTTGCAGGAGTCATAATTGGAGCTGTACGTCTTGGAGTTTCTTCTCTATTTGGCATAGCTCTTCTAGCTCTTTCACGATCTTTTGCAGGTGCAGGCTTTCCACCGTAATAATTAAAGTTAAATGTATTACGAGTACCAATTTCCATCTGCTTATTCTGTGCAGGAGCTGTTCCCATATTCATTTCTGATGGTCTCTCTTCTGATACGGAAGGACGTACTGGCCCTGGACTTTCTTCTACTGGTGGCAATACTGACCCTGGCTCCTCTTCTACTGGTGGCATCACTGGCCTTGGACTCTCTTCAATTGGTTGTATCACTGGGCCTGGCCCTTCTTCTACTGGAGGACGCACTGGACTTGGTCCTAATACTATTGGAGGACGTGCTGGACCTGGTTCTACTACTGGAGGCATAGATTCCGAAGAAGCTGGAATACAGACTTCATCTCCAACCTGCAAATTGTACACGTCTACATATGGATTTGCTCTCAACACTAAAGCAAGAGGTACATCATACCTTCTGCTGATACTATACAAGGTATCGCCCTTTTTGATTACGTATTTCGTTCCATTACAACTACGATTAACAGTTTTTCCACTATTAGAGCTGTTACTATAATTGTTACTACGATTCATTTTTTAACCTTCCATAAAAACTGAGTTATTGGTATATTATATTCCCAGTTTACGGAAATGTTCTCTCACAACTTTTAAATATTTATTGAACTTATAATCTAATTGTCTTATAATAAAAGTTAAATGTGTATACTGAAACTAGAAGGAGGAACAGCATTCGCTGACACGTATGAATAAGAAAGTTTATAGATTGGGAATAGATATTGGCTCAACAACAGTAAAAATTGCGATTCTTAATGAAGAAAATCAGATTATCTTTTCTGACTATAGAAGACATTATGCCAATATTCAAGAAACTTTAGCAAGCATCGTTAAAGTTGCTGCAGAAGAATTTGGAGATCTTACGATTGCTCCAATGATAACAGGGTCAGGTGGTTTATCTTTGGCCAAGCATCTGCAAGTACCTTTCGTACAAGAAGTAGTATCAGTTGCAACTGCATTAAAAGATTATGCTCCTCAAACGGATGTTGCAATAGAATTAGGTGGAGAAGACGCCAAAATAATATATTTTACTGGTGGTATTGACCAGAGAATGAATGGTATCTGTGCTGGTGGTACAGGTTCTTTTATTGATCAGATGGCTTCTTTACTAAAGACAGACGCCACTGGACTAAATGAATATGCAAAGAATTATAAAGCCATCTATCCGATTGCTGCCCGTTGTGGTGTTTTTGCAAAATCGGATATACAGCCACTTATTAATGAAGGCGCTACCAAAGAAGATTTATCCGCAAGTATTTTTCAAGCAGTGGTAAATCAGACGATTAGCGGTTTAGCATGTGGTAAGCCTATTCGAGGAAATGTTGCCTTTTTAGGTGGTCCTCTGCACTTTTTGACAGAGTTAAAAAAGGCATTTATTAATACATTAAATCTATCAGATGATGCAGTAATTGCGCCAGAGCATTCTCATTTATTCGCAGCTTCTGGAGCAGCCATGAGTTCTACTTTGGAAACTCAGACTACTCTATCTGCTTTAAATCAATTGTTAGAAACTCATATTCAGTTAGAATTCGAAGTTTCTAGAATGGAACCATTATTTAAGGACAATAATGAGTATGCCCAATTTTTAGAACGTCATTCACAAAATTCAGTCGTAAAAGGAAATCTTCAAGACTATGAAGGCGACTGCTTCTTAGGAATTGATGCTGGTTCTACAACTACAAAAGTTGCACTTGTTGGTGAAGACGGTTCTTTATTGTACTCATTCTACAGCAACAATAATGGAAGTCCTTTAAAAACAACAATGAAATCCTTAAAGGAAATCTATGAGCTTTTACCAGACAGCGCCAAAATTGTCCGTTCTTGTTCAACGGGCTACGGTGAAGCCTTAATTAAATCAGCTTTACTTTTAGAAGAAGGGGAAGTGGAAACAGTTGCCCATTATTATGCTGCTGCTTTCTTTGAACCCGATGTAGACTGTATCCTTGACATTGGCGGACAGGATATGAAATGCATTAAGATTAAGAATAACACGATTGACAGCGTCCAGCTAAATGAAGCTTGTTCTTCAGGTTGTGGTTCCTTTATTGAGACCTTTGCAAAATCATTGAATTATGAGGTAAAAGACTTTGCGAAAGCAGCACTATTTGCTAAGAATCCAATTGATTTAGGTTCTCGCTGTACTGTATTTATGAATTCAAAAGTAAAACAGGCTCAAAAAGAAGGCGCTACTGTAGAGGATATATCAGCAGGTTTAGCGTACTCTGTTATAAAAAATGCCCTATTGAAAGTAATAAAGCTTACTGACCCACGTGATCTTGGGAATAAAATCGTGGTGCAAGGTGGAACATTTTATAACGACGCTGTACTTAGAAGTTTTGAACGCATCTCAGGATGCCAAGCCGTAAGACCAGATATTGCTGGTATTATGGGTGCTTTTGGTGCGGCTTTAATTGCAAGAGAACACTATGAAGAAGGCATGGAAACAACGATGCTTTCCATTGATGAAATCAATTCCTTAAAATTTGAAACAAAAATGGCTCGTTGTAAAGGCTGTACAAACAGTTGTCTGCTCACCATTAACCGTTTTTCTGGCGGAAGACAGTTTGTTACTGGTAACCGATGCGAACGTGGTTTAGGAAAAGAAAAGAAAAAAGATGAGGTTCCAAATCTTTTCGCATACAAGCAAAAGAGACTATTTGACTATGAACCTTTAGCAGAAGAAAAAGCTCACCGTGGAATCGTAGGTATTCCAAGAGTTCTTAACATGTACGAGAATTATCCATTTTGGCATACATTCTTTACAGAACTTGGCTATCGTGTAGTCCTTTCACCATTTTCCAACCGAAACATTTATGAATTAGGAATCGATTCCATCCCAAGTGAGTCAGAATGTTATCCAGCCAAGATAGCGCATGGACATATTTCCTGGTTGATAAAACACAAGGTGCCATATATCTTTTACCCATGTATTCCTTTTGAAAAAAACATGGTTGAGGGCGCACAAAATCATTACAACTGCCCTATTGTCACCTCATATGGTGAAAACATTAAAAACAATGTGGATGAGTTAAGCAATAGTGATATCGTATATCAGAATCCTTTTATCTCATTTGAGAATAAGGAAATCATTAATAACTGCTTAGTAAAATTCTTCACCAAGGAAAACAACATTCCTCAAAAAGAAATCGAGCATGCTGTTAATGCTGCCTGGGAAGAACAAATGAATTTCATAAATGACATACAAAGAGAAGGGGAAAAGGTTCTCTCCTATTTAGAACGAACCAATGGAAAAGGTATTGTACTTGCTGGAAGACCATACCACTTAGATCCAGAGATCAATCATGGAATCCCCGAACTGATTACCTCTTATAATTTTGCAGTATTAACAGAAGATAGTATTGCACATTTAGGAAAAGTGGATCGCCCTACTATTGTCATGGACCAATGGATGTATCATTCCCGTTTATATCAGGCTGCTTCCTATGTTCGTGGAACTACTAATTTAGAGTTAATACAGTTAAACTCTTTTGGTTGTGGATTGGATGCAGTAACGACGGATCAGGTACACGATATTTTAACGAAAGCAAATAAAATCTATACAGTTTTAAAAATAGATGAAGTTAACAATTTAGGTGCTGCCAGAATCCGTATTCGTTCGCTTATCGCGGCAATTCGTGTTCGTGATAAGAAAGGGGTTGTACCGACTGTAACCGACGCATCCCATCATAGAGTTGTATTTACAAAGGAAATGCGCAAGAATTATACGATTTTAGCGCCTCAGATGTCTCCAATTCACTTTGACATTCTGATTCCTGCTATGTCATCTTGCGGATATGACATTGTTGTACCAGAAAGTAAGAAGTCAAATATTGATTATGGTTTAAAATACGTGAATAATGATGCCTGCTATCCATCTCTAATTGTCGTAGGACAGTTTATGGAAGCACTTCTCTCTGGAAAATATGACTTAGACAGAACAGCTATCATTATTACACAAACTGGTGGTGGCTGTCGTGCCAGCAACTATATCGGATTCATCCGACGGGCTTTAGAAAATGCAGGAATGAGCCAAATTCCAGTTATTTCACTAAGTGCAGGTATTGAAAAGAATCCAGGATTCAAGCCTTCTTATAAGATGGCAGTACGTGCTTTGCAATCTTTAGTATATGGTGATTTGTTCATGCGAGTCCTATACCGTACAAGACCGTACGAGAAAGAAGCAGGCAGTGCCAATGCATTACATGAAAAATGGAGAAAGATTGTAACAGACGACGTTTGCAATGGTCGAACACACAAGTTCAAACAAAATATTAGAAATATCATTCATGATTTTGACAATTTACCAATTCATGAAGATATGGTAAAACCAAAGGTAGGAATCGTAGGTGAAATTCTTGTAAAATTCCTTCCTATGGCAAATAATTATATTGTTGACCTTTTAGAAGCAGAAGGGGCAGAAGCCGTATGCCCTGACCTTTTAGATTTCTTCTTTTACAGTTTGTACAATGGCAATTTTAAGGCAGAATACCTTGGAAAGAGTGCAAAACAGGCAAAAATCAATAATATGATAATCTGGTATATGGAACGATATCGAAAAGAAATGAAAAAATTATTGAACGAAAGCAAACGCTTCTCAGCTCCAAAAGATATTAAAACACTGGCAGATTATGCTTCAAAAGTCGTTTCCTGTGGTAACCAGACGGGTGAGGGCTGGTTCTTAACTGCTGAAATGATTGAATTAATTCATTCCGGTGCTTCTAATATTGTATGTACACAGCCTTTTGGTTGTCTTCCAAACCACGTTGTCGGTAAAGGAGTTATCAAAGAACTAAAGAAAGATTTCCCTGATGCCAATATCGTAGCAATTGACTTCGATCCAGGTGCTAGTGAAGTAAATCAGTTAAACCGAATTAAGCTGATGCTTTCCACTGCGAATAAAAACTTGAAATAAAAAAGTCCCCGAGCGAATCGGGGATTTTTTCTATTACAAGTCCTCAAATGTGATTCTTCGATACCCAAGCGAATTTTACGGTATCTAAATACACTTTTCATAAATGTACTTACCTGTTGGAGAGAAAAACATCAAACAACTTGAAGTAATATTATTTACCTATCTGATATTTGCCAATTAATTGGCTCTTCCCCATGAGCAGTTAAAAATTCATTTGTCTTACTAAATGGTTTACTACCAAAAAAACCTCGATATGCAGATAAAGGACTAGGATGTGGTGCTTCTAAAACGAGATGTTTTGGATTGGTAAGCATCTTTTTTTTCATCTGTGCAGGTCTTCCCCACAATATAA